>NZ_UWOT01000014.1:0-90461 GCF_900604535.1 Romboutsia sp. Marseille-P6047 | reverse complement strand
AGTGGAGCTAGTACAAGTTACTCTATAATAGGTAAAGTATATAGTGGAAATACTGTAGAGATAATAGGAAGCTCAAATGGATGGTATAACATAAAGCTATCAAGTGGAAAAACTGGATGGGTAAGTGGAGATTACGTAAATGTAGGTGGATCATCTAATGATACAAGTACGACAATTAAAACAGGAATAGTAAATACATCTGTACTAAATGTAAGAAGTGGAGCTAGTACAAGTTACTCTATAATAGGTAAAGTATATAGTGGAAATACTGTAGAGATAATAGGAAGCTCAAATGGATGGTATAACATAAAGCTATCAAGTGGAAAAACTGGATGGGTAAGTGCAGACTATGTAAATGTAGGTGGATCCTCTAGTAACTCTGGATCATCTAGCAACTCTGGATCAACTGTTACTAATAAAGCTCAAGCTATAGTTGACTTGGCTAATAAACAAATTGGAAAGCCATATGTATGGGGAGCGGAAGGTCCAAATGCATTCGACTGTTCAGGTCTTACTTACTATGTATATAAAACTGCTTTAGGAATAACATTGCCAAGAACTTCTACAGAGCAATCTAAAACTGGTACAACTGTAAGTAGATCAAATTTACAGCCAGGAGATTTAATATTCTCAAGTACTAATGGAAGTGGTAGTGTAAGTCATGTAGGTATATATATAGGTAATGGTCAAATGATTCATGCTCCGAAACCAGGTGATACAGTTAAAAAGACTAATATAAATACTACATATTGGAACAATGCATATCTTTGGGCTAAAAGATATATATAATAGAATTACTTAAAAGTTGTAAAAACACCTCAAGAAATAATTATTTCTTGAGGTGTTTTTATTTAAATATGATAAAATTATATTATGTGAAATAAAGATAATTATAAAATATAGGGGAGGAATATATGAAAATAAAGTCAAAATTATTATCTAATAACATAAGTATACCTTCAATAGGATTTGGAACATATAAATCTGGAAATGAAAAAGAAACTGCTATAGTAGTAAAAGAAGCTTTAAATTTAGGATATAAAATGATAGATACCGCATCGTTTTATAAAAATGAAGTTGGTATAGGAAATGGAATAAAGGAAAGTAAAATAAATAGAGAAGATATATTTTTAGTAACTAAGCTTTGGAATGATGATCATGGCTATGAAAATACTATTGAAGCATTTAATAAGTCAATAAATAACCTACAGGTAGATTATATAGATTTGTACCTAGTTCATTGGCCAAATAAATTAAATGCTGAAACTTGGAGAGCTTTTGAATATTTATATGAAAATAAAAAAGTAAAATCAATAGGTGTATGCAATTTTAAAATCGAGCATTTAGAAGAGTTAAAGAAAACAGCAAAAATAATGCCTATGGTAAATCAAATAGAAATACATCCATTTAGCACAAAAAATGATATAGTAAATTATTGTGAATATAATAATATTCAAGTTGTTGCATGGAGTCCAATTGCTAGAGGAAGAGTATTTACTAATGATTTAATGATTGAATTATCGAATAAATATAAAAAATCAATACCACAAATAGTATTAAGATGGCATATTCAAAGAAATATAATTCCAATACCAAAATCGTCAAATAAAGATAGAATAAAAGAGAATATAGATATATTTGATTTTGAAATTTCTAGCGAAGATATGAAGCGTATAAACTCTTTAAATGAAGGAGATAACATATCTGTGTCAACTCCTCCTGTAAACACAATATATTAAAAAAATAGATAAAAACTTAATTTAAAAGTGTAGTTATAAAGTCATTATGATTTTAAACTACACTTTTAACATTATAAATCTAATTTTAAATCCCCATAATTTATAAATCCTTTTTTTCTCATAAATTCAGAAATAATAAAAGTAATGACTGCAGGAAGTACAAAATGAAGAAGAATAATTCCTATCCAAGTTGATATAGAATTATCCATAGCATTTAAAGTTCCAAATTGACCTACAAAACCACTAGTACCCATTCCGGAGCCAATTGGAATATTTTCCATCTTAAATATAGTAGTAGACAATGGACCTACAATAATAGAAGTTAAAGTTGGAGGAATCCATATTTTATAGTTCTTAATAATATTAGGCATTTGTAACATTGAAGTACCTACTCCTTGTGCAATAAGACCTCCCATACCATTTTCTTTTAAACTCATTACAGCGAATCCTACCATTTGACAACAGCATCCAACTGTAGCAGCCCCACCAGCAAGGCCACTAAGACCTAGCATCATACAGATAGCTGCACTACTAATAGGAAGAGTAAGAGCTATTCCAACTAATGCAGAAACTAAAGCACCCATAATGAAAGGTTGCATATCGGTAGCATTCATTATTAAATTTCCAAAGGAGTTCATAAAAATAGAAATAGCAGGTCCAATGATCTGAGCAGCTAAAACACCAACTAATATAGTTATAGCGGGAGTAATTATTATATCTATTTTAGTTTCTTTAGAAATTATTTTTCCACATTCAACGGCTAATACAGCAGCAACAAATGCTCCTACTGGGCCACCTAGCTCATTACCACATGCACCAACTATAGCACATGAGAACATAACTAATGGAGGTGCTTGAAGACCATAAGCAATAGATATAGCTATACAAGGTCCTGTAACTTGTTTTGAAAGTGGATTTATTATTTCTGTAAATAATGTTATATTAAACATTTCTCCTAAGGTATTAAATATTGTACCTATAAGTAATGAAGAAAACAATCCTAGTGCCATATAACTAAGAGCATCTATAAGATAACGATTGATTGACACTTCTACATTTTTTCTTTTTAGAAAGGTATGTATATTTGACTGTTTATTAATTGTATTATTCATAATAACTCCCCTTTTATATAAATATATTTTAAATTTATTAACTTTATTGTACATAAAAGTTGGTGACAAGACAACTGTTTATGCATTATGTAATGAAATAAATATATAAAGATATAAAATTAAATACTTATTTAACTAATTTTTAGTTGTAAATTGAAGAACAATACTTAAATTAAGAACAGTCTATTATAATTAGATAATATATGTAAAAAATAATTAAAATGTTTATAAAATATATTATAGGAGTAGATAAAATAAAATAATAGATTTAAAATATAATTATAGAAAATGAAAATTATTATCAAATGATGTTAAATATTTTAAGGTGGTGAATTTTATGAATGTTTTAATTGGAATATTAATACCTTTTGTAGGAACTGCATTAGGATCATCATGTGTATTTATAATGAAGAAAGAAATGAATACGGTAGTAAATAAGGTGCTACTAGGGTTTGCATCTGGAGTAATGATTGCAGCATCTGTATGGTCATTAATTATACCATCTATTGATATGAGTAGTAATATGGGCAAGTTTTCGTTTATTCCTGCTGCAGTTGGAATTTTAGTAGGGGTATTGTTTATGCTTGCTTTGGATAGTGTTATTCCTCATCTTCATTATAATTATAGTAAACCAGAAGGAATGAAAAGTGATAAGATAAGAAAGACAACAATGCTTGTACTAGCAGTAGTTTTGCATAATATACCAGAAGGAATGGCAGTAGGAATTGTTTTTGCTGGAATTTTAAATAATGGAAACACTATAAGTATAGCAGCAGCATTTGCTCTTTCAATTGGAATTGCAATTCAAAATTTTCCTGAAGGCGCTATAATATCTATGCCATTAAGAAGTGAGGGGGTAACTAAATCAAAATCATTTTACTATGGATTATTATCAGGAATTGTTGAACCAATTGGCGCTGCTTTGACTATTATATTCTCAAGTTTTATAACTCCAGCTATGCCTTATTTTCTATCTTTTGCAGCAGGAGCTATGATATATGTTGTTGTTGAAGAATTAATACCAGAAGCATCGGAAGGAAAGCATTCTGATATAGGTACTATTGGTTTTGCTTTAGGATTTGTACTTATGATGATTTTAGATGTAGCATTAGCTTAAATTAAAAATTGTTAAATATTAATTATAGATGTAAATATAATATGGGATTAATATTATCTGTTTATTTATAAATATAGTATAAAACTTGAGCATATTGGATATAAATTAAATACCATTACCAAATAAATTTTTAACTTAATATTTAAATCTCTTATAAATGAAATAGTAAGCGTACGCTTACTATTTCATTTTATATGTTAAATATCATATATATAATAGAATTACTTATAACTTAAATATTATAAAAGATTTTAGAAAGAATAAAATATGGGTATTATAAATGTAGATTAAAAAATATTTTCATATATACATTGAAAAAAAGATTGATGTATTATACTATAAAAAGGTAAACATTGGTTTACTTTTAATCATAAGCTTGGAAGGAGTACTAAAATTATGTCACAACAATTAGTAAAAGAGAGAGTAATTAAATATTTAATGGAAGATTTATTAGTTCCACATGATATGATAGATACAGATGTACCTTTATCAGAATTTGAAGAAGGTGCAGAAGGTGTACTTGATATAATAGTAAATGTAAAAGATAATGAGGATTACTATGCGCCAGTTTTAATAGTAAAATGCTTAGATGAAGATGTTGCTATGGAAGGTGAAACTGTACAAAAGCAAATAGACTTCTTAGAAGATGTAGATAATATAACTATGGCTGGAAGAATGATATTAACTAATGGAAATGAAATGATGTATGCAGATTGGACTGGAGAAGAGTATGATACAGATGCAGAACTTCCTACATATGAAACAATGGTAAAAGAATTCTTTGAGATGGAAGAAAAAATAAAAGCTATGGAAGCTGAGCATCATCACGATGGATGTGGATGCGGACATGAACACGGACATCATGAAGATCATGAATGCGGATGTGGTGGACATGAAGATGGAGGATGCTGTGGAGGACATAACCATGATGAAAATCATGGATGTGGATGTGGACATCATCACGAATAATTAACAAGAAAACTTGACTATAATTTTTAATGATGTTATTATTAAATGGTTAAAATTCACTGATAAAACCGTAAGTGTTGGGGCAATAATACTAAGGATTTATTAATGGTGGGATTTATAACGTCGTTCGAAAATGAGAGACCACAGATTTGTGGTCTTTTATTTTGCCTAAAATACAATATTTATAGAAAAAAAGAGGAAATTTAGGGGTAATAGTAGAATAATATTTACAATAAAATAAGTGTATGAAAAATTTTGTATAAACATAATTTTTTATAAAGTGCGTATTTATAGTATATAAACAAAAAATATTATAAAAAAATTTAGTAAAATCTGAGATGATTAAAAAAAATAAAAGGGTTTTTTTATATATATGTAGAATTATTGTTTAATAAAATAATTGACTTTTTATAAAAACTCAATATGGTATAGCGGGTATCTGGTATTTTTTCATAATTACAATCATATTATATAGATAAATAGAGCTACAGACACTTTAATATTGAATTTAATAAACTATATGTATAGAAGGGGTTAGATTATGGGGGCTAAAAAAGAAAATACTTACGAGAACTATATTTACGGGGAATCATCGAATTCATCAAATGCAATGAAAATGTACTTAAAAGAAATTGAAGAGTACAAAATGTTGTCTGCAGTAGAGGAAGTAGAACTAGCAAAAGCAATCTGTGACTCTACACCTGATGCTAAAGAACAATTTATAAATGCAAATTACAGACTAGTAGTAAGTATAGCAAAAAAATATAGAAAAGAAAGCGTAGATATGCTTGATTTAATTCAAGCAGGAAATATTGGACTTATAAAAGCTGTAGAGAAATATGATTACACAAAAGGTTATAAATTTAGTACTTATGCAACTTGGTGGATAAAACAAAGTATAACAAGATATATTGATGATTGTGAAAATACTATAAGGATACCGGTGCATCTTCATCAAAGGATTAATTTTGTAAAAAGAAAAAAACAAGAACTAGCGAATGTACTTCAAAGAGAACCTTCTTTAGAAGAGCTTGCGGAAGTGTGTGATCTTGAAGTTGAAAAAGTTATAGATATATTAAAAAGAGATAAGAGTATAGTTTCATTAGATACACCTATCAAGGAAGATGAAGATAGTAGCTTAGTTGAATTTATACCATCGGATGCTAACTTTGCAGATGTTGTAATACATGAGGTAGAACAGCATAACTTAAGAGAAAAAATAGAAGAATTATTAACTGGACTTAGTGATCAAGAACAAAAAGTTTTAAGAATGAGATTTGGACTAGATGATGATGATCCAAAGACATTAGAGGAAATAGGAAAAGTATTTGGAGTTACAAGGGAAAGAATTAGACAAATAGAAGCTAAAGCGATACGTAAACTTAGACATCCTAGTCGATTAAAACAACTAAAGCATTTTTATTAAAACCTAGACACAATATGAATATGGAGTATTAATATATATTCCATATTCATAAATTGAGTTTAGGTTTTATTTTTAATTTTTGCTATATATAGCGGAATCTTTATAAGTTGATACTTCTACACTTACTAATTTTATATCTTCAAATGTTTCTTCAATAGAAACCTTCATTATATTGAATATATTTTCAGCTAAATTTATTAATGTTGGCTTAAATGGAACATCTTTATATGGAAGTGAAGGTAATGGAGCATGTGTTTTTGTTCTTTCTCCAATTTTTATTAATGTTTTATGAAACCAATTTTGATCTATTTCTAAATCGAATAGTTTTCTTAGACCTGAAGAGTCAAATGAACTTTCCTTGTTATCATCTCTGTTTAAAATTTCTACTATAAAAATTATATCAATGGATTCTGGTTTACCCACCTGATAAACATTTAAATATCTGGAGTAATAAGTTGGATAAGTGATTTTCATAAATTTTGACATAATGTTCCTCCTTATTAATACTATTATATTCTAATCTATTCTAATAAGTTATATAGAGTTACAAGGTTTCATATACTTTAGTAGATAATTTACTTAATTTAGAGGTTGGTATCTATGAGTTTTGTTAGTAGAGAAAAGGAGTTTTTAAAATTTAGTTCTATTCTTGAGAATTTAATAAGCATAATAGAAAATATAGAGATTAGTATAATTGAATCTGATGTAAATAGAACTTATAAAATGTTAAATGATATAAGATATGAAATTGAAGTTAGTTTAGAAAACTTAGTAGAATTATTACATCCTTTTTTATTGTTTATAGTAGGTTCAGGAAACTATGGAAAGTCTACACTTATAAATGCTCTTATAGAAGATAATTTAATAAAACTAAAGACTTACCAAATACTTGGAAGTTAGATTTATTTTGTAAATCTAATAATGAAAAAATAGAAATTATTTACAATGATAAAATTGTAGTATCAATGTCTTTAGAGGAAGGAGTAGATTTAATAAATAAAGAAGAAGATAAATTTAGAAAATCTAGAAAGAAAATATTTAATATATTAAGAGAGCATAAATTGAATAAAAATCTAAGTATAAAAGACTTAAAAAGATTAAAATTATCTTTGGAAGAACAATATCAATATATATCTGATATTGTAGAGGTAAAGTATTATTTTAATAAAAATGGTATATTAAATGATTTTATCATTGTAGATACTCCAGGATTAAATCAAATATTAAGTAAAAGTATGGTAAGTTCAATAAAAGATTACTACATTAAGTCTGATGGAATAATATGGATTATAGATGCTCAAAATATTATTTCTAAGAAAAGTAATGATCTTATTTCAGATATTAATAAATTAAATAAATTATATAATAGCAGAAAGAATATGATATTAGTAGTAAATAAAATGGATGTAATTGAAAGTAGCGATAAGGTTAATGTACATAAGGTTAAGGCAAAAGTTAAGGAGATTTATAGTGATATATTTGATGATATAGTATTTATTTCTGCAAAGAATGCAGTTAATGGCATTTTAAACAATGATACTGTCCTACTTAACAAAAGTAATATAAGTATTTTAAGAAGCTCTATAAATAGACACTTCAAAGAAACCTCACAAGAAAATCAAATAAAATCAAAACATAAAAACTTAATGTTAATGTCACAAAAAATCATGAAAATTATAGAAGAATATAAAAGAGAAGTATATAAAGATATATCTATATATAATAATTCAAACTTTCACTTAAATGAAAATATAAATATACATAAAAAATATATAATAGACTTATTATACGATATAAAAAATAAACCATATTATAAATTAATAGATATAAAAGAAATAGAAACAAGATTAAATGATATAGAAGAAATTTGTAAAAAAGAATTAAATAGGTTATATGAAAATAATTATAAAAGTTATAGTGGTAAAAAAAATATAGAAATAGAAAAGATAGATTTTCATATATCTTTTACTAAGAATAAGAACATTATAATAGATTATAATGCGTTAAAAGAGCTAAATAATGTAAAAAAAAAATCAAAAGATAAAGTTTTAGATTATATGAGAAGTAAAAGTTTTAAAAGAGTTTCTAGTGATGATCTAGATATAAAAAATCAAATCTATGGCAAGTTAAATACTTTGATTGATGAATGTATTTGTGATGTAGAAGCTAATTTTGAATTAATTAAAAATAAAGTGGAGTTAGTTAAATATAATACATTTAAAGAAAAATATTTGAGTAAAGAATATATAAATAGTCACATAGCAGAATTAGAAATAATTTATAATATTGTGAAAAATTTGAGGTGATATTATGAAAGAAATAAAAGAATCTATGTATAAAATAAAAGAAAAGCTTTTACAATCTCCTTTGAGAAGTATATTAAGTGAAGGAGATAATATACCTTTTAAAAGCATTGTTGAAGGTAACTTAAATGATAACATAGAGAGTATAGAAATTTTACAAAACAACGAATCTAAGCCGTTAAATATAGTAATAGTAGGGGAGGTTAAATCAGGTAAATCAACTTTTTTTAACACTTTACTAAAAAAAGATATAAGTGAGGTTGATGTACTTGAGTCAACATCATCAATAATAGAAGCTAGTTATGGAGAAAAATATGAAAATAACTTTGAGGATGGAATTTATAAAATTAAATTAAATTTAGATTTATTAAAAAAAATAAATATAGTTGACACCCCAGGTTTAAGAAGTATGACTACAAAAAATGAAAATAGAACTTTAAGCTATATACAAAATGCTGATATTATTTTATTTGTAATAGATGGTACTCATATAGGACAAGAAGATATAATAAATTCTTTAGATTTGATAGAGACACTTAAAAAGTCTATTGTAGGAATAGTAAATAAAGGAGATTTATTAGAAGATAATAAAGAAGAAGTTTTAGAGTACATACAAGAAGAGTATGGACTTTATATTGATAAGTTCTTCTTAATATCTTCTTATAAAGAGTATAAGAATGAAGATGATGAAACTGAGCGTAGTGAACTAAATAATAATTTTTATGATTTATTAAAATATATAGATGAATTATATAATAGCTCAATAGATATAAAAGAAAGTAGCACTGAAAATTCTCTTAAAGGAATTATTCAAAGAGAAATAATAACTAACTATGATTACTTTAAAAGTATAACAATGTTATATGAAGAAGTGAAAAAATATGAACAAATGCTTAGAAAAAAGCTAGATTATATAACTTCTAAGATGAATTTTGAAATAGACGATTGGATAGATAGATTGTTTTTTTATGATGAACTTGAAAAGATTAAGGAAAATTTAGAATATGCTAAAGACTATATAAATGAAGGATATATAAATAAGTGTTTAAATGGAAGAAAAGAAGAACTAGATGATTTATTTTTTAATGAATGGGATGAATGTTTAAAAGAAATTCAAAAAGAAATAGATAGTAATATAAATAAGTGTGTAGAAAGTATATACTATAAAGATGAGTTTTTAAATAAAAGTCCATATAAAATGGATAAAGATGATTTAAATATAAATGAAATGCTTGCCACAGTAGGTACAGGTGCTCTTTTAGGAATAACATCAGGAGGGATTGTTTCAGTATATAGTGCAGCAGTTGGTTCAAGTGCTGCATCTATGACTATAGGATCAGCTCTTATGATGTATTGTCCACCATTATTTATAGCAGGAACAATTAGTGGAGCTTTAGGTAAAATAATTTATGATAAGGTAAGATATGAGAATCAAAATAAGAGTAGTTTAAATGAAATAGAGGAATTTATTAAAAAGCTTAAAGAAAATGTAAAGGTTGATCTTAAATCAAATTATTATAAATGTAGTGAGGACATAGTTTTAACTAGTAGTGATATATTTAAAAAAGAAAAAGGCATAAATATGAATAGATATGAATTAGATAAATTTATAAATCAAATAGAATATTATGTTGAAGAATTAAAAGAATATTTAATAGAATAAATCATTTATTTAACAAAAAATGACATTCTAACATATATTATGGTATGACTATAAATTAAGGAGAATGTCATAATGATAAGCTTAAGTTTATGTATGATAGTTAGAGATGAAGAAGATGTAATAAAAAGATGTTTAAATAGCGTAGCGGGAGTAGTAGACGAAATTATAATTGTAGATACAGGATCTATTGATAAAACAAAAGAAATAGCTATGGATTTTACAGATAAGATATTCGATTTTAAGTGGAATGATGATTTTTCTGAAGCTAGAAATTTTTCATTTAGCAAATCTAGCAAAGATTATATATTATGGCTGGATGCAGATGAATATTTTGATAAAGAAAATAAGAATAAACTGAAAACTTTAAAAGAAAGTTTAAGTGATGATATAGATGTAGTAACACTTGAAACGAATATGTTAAAGAAAAATAATAATTGTATTTCTTTTATAGGGAGAAGAAATCGAATTGTAAAAAGAATAAAAAATTTTAGGTGGATAGGATTTGTCCATGAATATATAGATGTAGAAGGTGAAGTTTTTGATAGTGATATATCTATAATTCATAATAAATTGAAAACTGTAACAGATAGGAATCTGATTTTATATGAAAAAAATATAGAAAGTGGAAATACTTTAAGTGATAGAGATCTGTATTATTACGGAAAAGAATTGTATTGTAATAAATATTATGAAAAAGCGATATCTATATTAGAAGAATTTATAAAAAAATGTATATGGGTGGAAGAGTTAGTTGATTCTTTACGTAAGATTGGAAAGTGTTATTTATATTTAAATGATCATGAAAAGGCTAGAACTTACTTTTATAAATGTTTTGAATATATTTCACCTAATATTGGGGTTTTATATGATATAGCAGAGTCTTTTGAAATTCAAAAAGAGTATAGAAAAGCAATATCATGGTATGAAATTATATTAAAATTAGAGAATTTTAGTGAGTTTAATTTATGTGAATGTGAGTGTATAGGATGTATAGACTTTAATGTAAACTTGAGCCTTTGTGTATGTAATTTTGAAATTGGAAATATAAATAAATCATATTATCATCATCTTAAGTGTAAAGAAATAGACCCTCAAAATGCATGTGTAACTAAAAATGATGAAATATTTAATAATATGAAAGCCTAGGCATTAATCCTAGGCTTTTAAATATGTTTTTTAATTTTATCTACAGTTTTATAAAGAAACATAGCCGAATTATTTATTAATGAATCAATGTAGTCTTTATTATCATTAAAATCATCATCGGAATACAATTTAGTAACATCCATTCCTAGTAATAAATTTATACTCATAATACGATTTAATTGAATACAAACCATAGATAGAAAATAAATTATACAAAGACTAATCATAGATAAACTAATAAGAGTGAAAACAACCATTCATATCCCCCCAGTTAGAACATAAGTACATGTCCTTTAATTTAATTCTACTATATTAGAGGTATTATATCATCTTAAAAAAAAGTATAAAATTTATCAAATAACTACAATATAATACACAAAAAAACATATTTATGGAGTAAACACAAAAATCTATTAGTGGCAAAAAAGTAAAATGTTATTTATTGTATAAAACTTTTATCAAAGGTTAAATAAAATTTGGAAAATATTATTGACTAATTAAAGCTTAATATAGTAGATTATTTACTAACTGTTAGTTTACTAAATAATCTAACTAAATAAGTGGAGGAAAATGACGTGAGTAAAGAAGCAGCAAAGAAGAAATCTTCTTTCAGCATAGTAGAAACTATAATAATAAATCCTAAAGTAAATGGAGAAACAGTTCATTTACAATTTGAATTAAGAGAAAATAAAGAAATAACTGTTATAGGTGGAATTGATACTATAACTAATTTCTTTGAATTAGATATTGTGGAAAAGATTGATAATGGGTATAAGTTAGGCATAAGAAAATCAGATGATGTAAAAAGAAATCCAAAGTCTTATAAATATTTTACTAACATATGTAAATATAAAAAAGAAGTTGTATATGCACTTAAAAAACATTTTAAGTTACCACAAGATGAATTTATATATTTTTATAGACCAGATATATTATTGATGAATGAAAAAGAAACAATACAATTTATAAAAGAAAGGAAAAAATATAATAATTTTAAGAAGTTTGTTAGAAATACTATTAATAGACAGAGGTTATATCATCAAATGCTAAATATACCATATAAGCTTAACTATAATTTATTAACTTTATTAAAAATAAAACTAGGTTAATAAAATACTAATACTAAAGTAATAATTATTAAAGATTATATATCAAAGTAATTATAAATTTATACTTTGATATATAATCTTTTTTATATAAAATTATTATATAATATTTAAATTTATATTTATTCAAAAAAATTCAATAAGATTAAAAGGTAAACTTATATATAAGATGAAAGCTGTTACATCAATTATTAAACATAATTTATATACTCAGTATATATTAGATAAAGATTTAAGAATAGTTTTAGGAAATATAAATGAGATATTTATGCCGGAAGATTTATTTGATCAAATAGCCAAAGAAATATATGGTGAAAATAAAGTAACCTTAAGCTTAAATCAAATAGAAAAACATATAGAATATAAGATAAATATAATAAGAGAAAATCATCATTATATTTATCTAAAAATACTAAATTAGTACCTATTTATAGTGATAATATAAATGAATATGGAATTATAATAGATAATAAATTTAAAGATATGTGTGATAACATGTTTGAAGAAATATGGAATAATAAGAATAATTTGGTTATTGATAATAAAGATGAAATAATAGATATTATAATTGAATTTTTAGGGTATACAAAAATAATTAATAAAAAACTCTATCAATAGAAATAATAATTATAGTTTATGAATAATTTGAATTTACAGCTATATTTAAAGATATGAACATTGACTATAAACTAAATTATAAATAAACTAAGTCTTGTAAACAGCAAAGTTAAATATAGCTGTTTTAAAATTATATTTAGACTAATCGTATACACTAGGAGGAAATAAAATGCAAAGAACTATTTACTTTAATGGTAAGGTTATAACAGTAGATGATAAAAATACAATTGCTGAAGCTGTTTTAGTTGAGAATGGTAAGATAGCAAAAGTTGGATCAAATGAAGATATTTTATCAAATAAAGATGAAAACACTAAGTTAATAGATTTAGAGGGAAAAACTATGGTTCCAGGATTTTATGATCCACATGGACATTTAGTTGCTCAAGCTCAAGTATTAATGATAGTTCCTCTAAGTGAAGTTAAATCAAAAGAAGAAATTATTCAAAGCTTAAAAGAATATTATAAGATGAACAAAGATAGTATGAAAAAAGGAGATTGGATAATTGGATTTGGGTATGATAACTCTAAGTTCCCAGATGGTCAACATCCAACTAAGTTTGATTTAGATCAAGTTACTACAGAATATCCTATAACTATAAGTCATGCTTCAGGACATATAGCAGTTGTTAACAGTTTAGGATTAGAAAAGTATGGATATGGTGGTGTAGATTATGTAGTTCCAGAAGGTGGAGTTGTAAGAACTGTTGAAGGAAGTAGAGAAGCTAACGGTGTCTTAGAAGAAAATGCTATCTTGGATGAAGAAAAGAAAAAAGTAACACCTGAGTTTGGAATGGAAAAAGTACTAGAAAGTATAATTAAATGTGAAAAATTATATGCATCTATGGGTATAACAACAACTCAAGATGCATCTGTTGATGAGAATAATCATTATAATGAATTATTATTAGCACTAGCAAATAAAAATCAGCATATAATTGATATTGTTGGACTATCTACACAATTTTCAACATTTAATCAAATGAAAAATGAAGGAACTCCAAAGAGAGAATACTTTAATCACTATAAATTAGCAGGAGCTAAAACATGGTTAGATGGTTCTCCACAAGGTAAGACAGCTTGGTTAAGTGAGCCTTATTATGAAGTTCCAGAAGGTCAACCAAGTGATTATTCTGGTTATGGAACTCAAACTGATGAAGTAGTAACAGAATATTTTGTAAATTGTATAAATAATAACTTACAAGTTAATGTTCATACAAATGGTGATTTAGCTTGTGAGCAATTCTTAAGATGCTATGAAAAAGCTATGGAGATAACAGGACATGGTTCTGAATTAAGACCAGTTATGGTACATTGTCAAGCATTAAGAAAAGACCAAATGGATAGAGTAAAAAAAGTTGGAGCAGTGCCTACATTCTTTAATGACCATGTTTGGTATTGGGGTGATTATCACTATGAGTCAGTATTTGGTCCACAAAGAGCTCAAAATATATCACCTCTTGGATGGGCATTAAAGATGGGGATTAAATTTACACTACACCAAGATCCACCAGTAAAATTACCAAATCAATTACTAGGAATACACAATGCTGTAAATAGAAAAACACAATCAGGCAGAGTATTAGGTGAAGAACATAAAATACCAGTTATAGAAGCCTTAAAAGCTGTAACAATAAATGCAGCTTATCAATACTTTGAAGAAGATATAAAAGGAAGTATAGAAGAAGGAAAATATGCTGACTTTGTAATTCTTGATAAAAATATTTTAGAAGTAGATCCACAAGAAATAAAAAATATAAATGTAGTTGAAACAATAAAAGAAGGAAATACAATATTTAAAGCATAAGATTTATAATATGATATATAATAAAAGTCTGGGTAATTCCAGACTTTTATTATATAAATAAATTATACACACTAGTTGTTATAAAACAAACAACAAAAGCTATACAAGTAGGTAATAAAAAACCAATTGCAGTCCATTTTAAACTACCAGTTTCTCTTTTTATAGTTAATAAAGTAGTTGCACATGGCCAATGAAGTAAACTAAATAACATAACATTAAGAGCTGTCAAATATGTCCATCCATGTTCAACTAAAACGTTACCTAGAGCAAATGTATCAAGATCAATCATTGATCCAGTAGATAAATAAGCCATTAATAGTATTGGTATTACTATTTCATTTGCAGGAAAACCTAGTATAAATGCTAGCAATATAAATCCATCTAACCCTATTACTTTAGCTAAAGGATCTAAGAAGTTTGCTACATGAACCAATATACTAGTGTCTCCAATATATATATTTGCACATAGCCAAATAATTATGCCTGCAGGTATAGCAATTGTTATAGCTCTACCTAACACGAATATAGTTCTATCGACTATAGATGTATAAATAACTCTACCGATTTGAGGTGCTCTATAAGGTGGTAGTTCTAATGTGAAAGTAGAAGTAACACCTTTAAGCAAAGTTTTAGATAAAATATAAGATACAAGAAGTGTTATAAGAACACCAAATATTATAAGTAGAGTAATACATAAAGCAGTAGATATGCTAGATAATGCAGAGTTAGTAATTATAGATGTAAAGAAAATAGTAGATATAGCTATTAAAGTAGGAAATCTACCGTTACATGGCACAAAATTATTAGTAAGTATAGCTATAAGTCTTTCTCTAGGAGAATCTATGATTCTACAACCAATAACTCCAGCGGCATTACATCCAAACCCCATACACATAGTTAAACATTGTTTACCGTGACAGCAAGCTTTTTTAAATAAATGGTCTAAATTAAATGCAACTCTAGGCAAATAACCAAAATCTTCTAATAATGTGAATAATGGGAAGAATATAGCCATAGGTGGTAGCATAACAGATACAACCCATGCTAAAGTTTTATAAAGACCATCTACAAGCATTCCATTTAGCCAAGTAGGCGCATTAATTGAATTTAAAGCGCCTGTAAGTTTAGGCTGCAAGCCAAATAAGAAGTTTGATAATAACTCTGATGGATAGTTAGCACCTTCTATAGTTAGCCAAAGTATAAAGGCAAGCAATAAAAGCATTATAGGCATTCCAAAATACTTTGAAGTAAGTATTTTATCTATTCTTTCATCTCTATCTAATTTATTTTTAGATTCTACTATAGTGGATTTAGAGCTTAAAATATTAGCCATATCATAATTAGTTTTGCTAAACTGATCCCTTATATTTTTATCAGAATTTATCTTAGGTATTTTATCTTTTATTTTATTAAGCGAACCTTTATAATCAAAAGTTATATATTTATCCATAGACTCTAAAATGCTCTTATCACCATCTATAAGTCTAAGTCCTAGCCATCTAGGATTAAGTTGTGGGATCAACTCGTGTAATTCATCTTTTATTAAATTTACATTATTTTCTATATTCTCCCCATAAGTTATATATTTATTTTTAAAATTATATTTTTCAGATGAAACTTTATCTATAGCTTCTAACAAATCATTCATGCCATAACCAGAACGAGCTGCAGTTAAAACAACTGGAATACCAAGTTCTTCTTCTAATATATTTCTATTAATCAAAATGCCTTTCTTTTTGGCTTCATCTATTAAATTAATACATAAAATAACCTTATTAGTAAGTTCCATTACCTGGAAAACTAAGTTTAGATTTCTTTCTAAACAGTTAGCATCACATACAACTATAACTGCATCTGGATTACCAAAGCAAATAAAATCTCTTGCAACAATTTCTTCTTGAGATAATGCAAATAATGAGTATGTTCCAGGTAAGTCTATTAAAGCATAGTCTTTATTTTTATGATTAAAATCACCACGGGCTGTAGCTACAGTTTTACCAGGCCAGTTACCAGTATGTTGTTTAAGTCCTGTTAAATAATTGAATACGGTACTTTTCCCTGTATTTGGATTGCCAGCTAAAGCTATTACATATTGATCTTCTTTTTTTTCAATATCAAACATGTCTTTTAAAGATTTTGTTTTAGTACTCTGATGAGTTAATCCCATTTTTAATCCCCCTTTAAATATAATGATAAGTTAAAGTGTTGATACTAAAATCAAATTACTTTCTTCATTTCTTAAAGCTATTTTAGTTCCCCTAATGTTGTAAACTGTTAAATTATTTTTTGGACCTTTTCTAACTACATCTATTAAAGCACCTTCAGTTAAGCCAAGTGCTAGCATTCTTTCTCTTAAATTTCCATTAGATAAAAGTCTTTCGACTTTAACTGTATTTTTAACCTGAATATCAGCAAGCTTCTTCATGATACACCTCCAAGTAAATTTTTAGCCTAAGCTAACATTCTTAATTTAAGTTATGCACAGATATATATGATTGTTACTTAAAAAAATCAAATTATAGTAATTAATGTAATTTTTTTTAATATAAATTAATATAAGTCCATATAGTGGGGTGATTCTATGAAGAGTAGAGAAGATTATTATACATTTAATGAATACATGAAATATAACTCGCTTACGCCAAGTGAAGAAGATTATATAGAAATGATTTATAGATTATCTTTGCAAGAAGAGAAAATAAAACTAAAAGAAATTGCAACATCATTAAATATAAAGCCACCATCTGTAACTAAGATGATAAAAAAGTTAGAATCTAAAAAATTATTAATATATAGAAAATATGGCTATATACAATTAACAGGTATAGGTACTATAGTTGGTAAAAGATTATTTGATAGACATAATATTATTTATACATTTTTAAAAACTATTGG
Organism: Romboutsia sp. Marseille-P6047; assembly: GCF_900604535.1. Taxonomy (NCBI): domain Bacteria; kingdom Bacillati; phylum Bacillota; class Clostridia; order Peptostreptococcales; family Peptostreptococcaceae; genus Romboutsia; species Romboutsia sp. Marseille-P6047. The sequence continues at coordinate 72,563 of NZ_UWOT01000014.1, read as the reverse complement.
ACTTAGTAATTACATACATGAAGAAACAGAAAAGATAGAACATACGATTAATATAGAAACACTTATAAGAATAGAGGAAGTTACAAATTTTTTAAAAGAAAATGAAGATATATTAAATAAGTTGAGGACTTATCAAAATAAATAAAAGATGGAATAAATCTATTTCTAAAGATAGTATTATTCTATCTTTTATTGGAAGTAGAATAAATATTATAATTTATATAGTAAAGCAACTTAAAAAGTACAAGTTTTCAAATTATATGCATATCTATAATTATATAGAATTTAGATAGGTGGTGTATTATGAAGTTATATAAGATTATTGAAAACATAGATATAATAAGCACATATGGTAACTGTAATATAGATATTGAAAATATAGAATATGACTCTAGAAATATTAAAAAAAATGGCTTATTCATATGTGTAAATGGATTAAATGTAAATGGACATAAGTTTATTAAAAGTGCTAAAGATAATGGTGCAATAGCATTTTTAATAAATGAAGATGTAGATATGATAAGTGGATATACATACATAAAGGTAAAAAATACAAAAGACGCAATGGCAAAGCTAGCTAGCAATTTTTACAATAATCCAAGTGAAAAAATTAATATAATAGGTATAACCGGAACTAATGGAAAAACAAGCATTTCAACATTTTTAAGTCAGGTCTTAAATGTTAAAAGAAAATGTGGATTAATAGGTACTATAAAAATTGATGATGGAAAGAATGAGATAACTTCTAAAAATACAACTCCAGAATCTTTAGATTTACAAAGAAGCTTTTTCAATATGTTAAATAATAACTGTGAATATTGTGCAATGGAAGTATCATCTCATTCATTGGCATTAAATAGAATTGAAGGTATAAATATTAATTTAGGGATATTTACGAATTTAACTGAGGATCATTTGGATTTTCATAAAGACTTAAATGAATATAGAGATGTAAAAGAAAGATTATTTCATAAAACCCAAAATGCTAATATTATAAATATAGATGATGAATCAGGTAGAATAATATTAAATCATATAAAAAATATAAAGACACCATATTATACATATTCAATAGAAAATAAAGCTGATTTTGTAGCTAAAGATATAAAAATGAATTCAAAGGGAGTTTCATATACTGTAGTTACACCTACATATGAAGCAAAAATAATTGTTCCAGTACCTGGAAAATTTACAATATACAATACCTTAGCAGTGATAAGCGCCTGTTATATACTAAATATACCAATTGATATTATACAAAAAGGTCTTAAAACATCTAAGGGAATAGAAGGTAGATTTGAAATTGTACAAAATAATAAGGGTATAAATGTAATAGTAGATTATGCTCATACGCCAGATGCATTAGAAAATATATTAAGTACAATAAAAGAATTTTCTAAAGGAAAAGTAATTACAGTTTTTGGGTGTGGTGGAGATAGAGATAAACAAAAACGACCAATTATGGGTAAAATAGCTCAGGATAACTCAGATATAACAATAATAACTTCAGATAATCCAAGAAAAGAAAAACCTTTAGATATAATTGATGATATATTATTAGGAATAGATAAAAGTATAAATAACTTTTTAGTAATAGAAGATAGAAAGCAAGCGATAGAAAAGGCAATAAGATTATCAAATAAAAATGATATTATATTAATAGCAGGAAAAGGACATGAAACCTATCAAATTATAGGTAATATTAAATATGATTTTGATGATAGAAAAATAGCTAAGGATATTATTAATAGTATATAAATAGAATACCTTTTATACTATCATTTTAGGAAGTATCTAACATAAATGTGCGTACTTTACCATATAAATAGAGTTGTATACAATAAATATATACAAAACTTATATAGGGGTGAAATTATGAAAGTATTAATGATAAATGGAAGTCCAAATAAATATGGATGTACTTATACAGCTCTTCATGAAGTAGAAAAAATATTAAATAAACATAATATAGAAACGGAGATACTTTATCTTGGAAATAAGCCTATTTCAGGATGTATAGCATGTGGAAGTTGTAAAAAAACTGGAAAATGTGTATGGAATGATAAAGTAAATGAAATAGTAGAGCAACTTGATAGTATTGATGGTATTATTGCAGGGTCACCAGTATATTATGCAGGTGCTAGTGGCCAGATAACTTCATTTCTTGATAGATTATTTTACACAGGTGGAAGTAAAATGGCTACTAAACTTGGAGCATCAGTAGTATCCTGTAGACGTGGAGGAGCTAGTGCAACCTTTGACCAATTAAATAAGTATTTTACTATAAGTAATATGCCTATAGTATCATCTCAGTACTGGAATCAAGTTCATGGATTTACTCCAGAGGATGTATTAAAGGATGAGGAAGGCCTACAAACAATGAGAACTTTAGGAGAGAATATGGCTTGGCTTTTAAAATGTATAGAAGCAGGAAGAAAGCTAGAAGTTAATAAACCTGTTTATGAAAATAAAATAATGACTAATTTTATATAAAATTTAGTTATTTATATAATTACATATAATAAAAATTGGCAGATTATTTTGTTATCTGCCAATTTTTATTATTCTATTTATTAGAGCTTCATTTTGATATGAGGAATATTAGCTTCAATGTAAGGATCAGATATCTCTTTAAACCCGCAAGATATATAAAGATCTTTTATGTATTCTTGTGATGATAAAATAATATGACTTTCGTTTAGTATATTTTGAATAAACTCAATAGATGTTAAAATCATCTTCTTAGCGATGCCATTATTTCTAAAGTCAGATAAAACTAGTACCCTACCTATTGAAGCTTCTCCATAAGAGCTAAACTTTTTAGGAATTATTCTGGCATAAGATATAACCTTGTCTTCTTCTTCTAAAAATATATGATAACAATTTTTATCAAGATTATCAAAGTCATTTTCACAAAAAATTTGTTGTTCACAAGCAAAAACTTCATACCTAGATTTAGCTATTTCATACATATCATTAGCTGTAAGTTCATTGAAATGTTTTATTTTAAACATACTCTACCTCCAATTCATTTTTGTTTATTATAACAAAAATAATAGAAGTTGAAATTATTAAATGTGTATTATCTTGGAAAAAGTGATATACTTTAAACTAAATGATATAAAAATTTATAAATAAGGTATGGAGGTTTATAAATTGAATTCTACGAAAAAATTAACTGAAGCAGCGTTATTAACATCCTTGTTTATTGTTATTACGATTATAGCTATAGGAACAGGTATTGGGTATGCAGCTTATTTAGATTTTGTAATTCCTGTATTTTTTTGTATAATATATTTAAAATGTGGCTTTAAATATACAGTTTTATCAAGTATAAGTTCATTGGTTATAGTTTCTTTAGTTTTAGGTAATATAGGAACTGCGATATGGATGAGTCAGAGTATTATACTTGGAATACTATGTGGGATACTATTGACAAAGACTACAACTATAGTAGATGATTTTGTGTATGGATCTATAGTTGGAGTTATACTTATGGTATTTATAGATATATATGCATCAGCTTTAATAGGATATAGCTTTATGAATGAGTTTCAAGGATATGCAAATATGTTACATATAAAAAAATATGCAAACTTAGTTTATTATATGTGTATAGCCCTACTTCCAATGGGAACTATATTTAGCATTTATTGTTTATCATTATTTTTAGGTAAAAAGCTAAATATACTAAAAGATAATTCTAAGAAAAAGCTTTATATGATTAAAAATTTTAAGGCTTGTGGAAGATATATATGTTGTTCTAAGAATGTATTTTATTATTGCTCAATATATATAGTATTAATAGAAGTTTTAAATATTATTGGGATAAAAGTAGATCAAACATATATAAAAACTATTTTAATATCTTCAGAGTATGTATGTTTTTATTTTGTAATAAGAGATGCTTTTACACTGATTCAAAACTATTTAATATTAAAAAATAAAAAGCCATCATACATAAGAATTTTTTCAATAATAACAGTGTTGTGTATAGTATTTTATTTAAAATAACAACATTTATATTAATTGCTAGTAATATAATTTTAGATAAAAAAATAAATATAAGAATAAAACAAATAGGATTAGTAAATAATTATGTAGATAAATTAATATATAGTTAACAATATTACATAATTATAGAAAAAATTATATATAATAATAAAAAAGGTTGACAAAACTTAAAAATCCACATATATTAGAATTAACAATTTTAAAAATTAAAGCTAAGAAAAGAAGAAGTAGATTGATGTAGTTTTTCAGAGAGTTTCCGGTTGGTGAGAGGAAATAAACAAGTTTTTCGAAATACATCTTGGAGCAGTACCCTTGAAATGAATTTTAGTAGGGGGATATCGTAGTAGCACACGTTACAGTGCTAAGGTATACACTTAGTGTACTTATTGAGGTTAATATTGCGAAATATTAATAAATTAAGGTGGTAACACGTAAGCATAGCTTTCGTCCTTTTATAGGATGAGAGCTTTTTTTATACTTAAAAAAGTAAATTATTAAAATAATATGTAAGGAGAGAATGGAAATGACTATGACAGTATATGATGAATTAGTTGCAAGAGGATTAGTAGCTCAAATAACTGATGAAGATGAATTAAAAGAACTTATAAACACAGGTAAAGCAACATTTTATATAGGATTTGATGCTACTGCAGATAGTTTACATGTTGGTCACTTTATGGCTTTATGCTTAATGAAGAGATTACAAATGGCAGGAAATAAACCTATAGCTCTTGTAGGTGGAGGAACAACTATGGTAGGTGATCCATCTGGAAGAACAGATATGAGACAAATGATGACTGCAGAGCAAATAAACTACAACTGTGAATGCTTTAAAAAACAAATGAGTAAATTCATAGATTTTGGAGAAGATAAAGCTTTATTAGTTAATAATGCAGATTGGTTATTAGATTTAAATTATGTAGAATTATTGAGAGAAGTTGGAGCTAATTTCAGTGTTAATAGAATGCTTACAGCTGAATGCTATAAAAATAGAATGGAAAGAGGTCTTAGCTTCTTAGAATTTAATTACATGATAATGCAAGCTTATGATTTCTATCATTTATATGAAAAATATGGATGCCAAATGCAATTAGGTGGAAATGACCAATGGAGTAATATGCTTGCTGGTACTGACTTAATAAGACGTAAGTTAGGAGAAAATGCATATGCAATGACTATAACATTACTTCTTAACTCAGAAGGAAACAAAATGGGTAAAACAGCAAATGGTGCTGTGTGGCTAGATCCTAATAAAACCACTCCATTCGAATTCTATCAATACTGGAGAAATGTTTCAGATGCAGATGTATTTAAATGTATGCGTATGTTAACATTCTTACCGATTGAAAAAATAGAAGAAATAGAGAAGTGGGAAGGTAATAGAATAAACGAAGCTAAGGAAGTTTTAGCATTTGAATTAACTAAACTTGTTCATAGTGAAGAAGAGGCTATGAAAGCTCAGGAAAGTTCAAGAGCATTATTCTCTGGTGCATCTCATGAAAATATGCCAACAACTGAAATAGAGGAATCTGATTTAACTGATGGAAAAGTAGATTTAATAACATTATTAGTTAAAGCAGAGCTTGCTCCTACTAGATCAGAAGCTAGAAGAAATATAGAGCAAGGTGGAGTAACTGTAGATGGGGAAAAAGTAACAGATGTAAAAGCTACATTTACTAAAGATGATTTAGCTGATGAAGGTTTAGTATTAAAACGTGGAAAGAAAAAATTCAAGAAAATAGTTTTAAAATAAAGTTATAAAACAAAAGGCGCTTAGTTTTACTAAGGGCCTTTTATTTTATAACAGCATTTTTATACCTGGTATATACATTTAATTAAAAAAATAGAGCTATCATTAGGATAAATTTTATCTAAGATAGCTCATTTTATATTTTATATTAAATCTCTCTTTTTTTATTGAAAGTAATAAATTTATTATTAACTAGTATATTAAAGAATGTGATTAATCTATCTAATAATGGTTCAGCTTCATTTCCGAAATGCTCTTTTACTTCTTTAGAAATTTCAAAAACAGATTTTTTACCATTTATACATTTCCATATAAAGCTTCCAAATTTATCTAATTTTATTTCGCTTTTAGGTGGAGCATGAAATATTTTTTGGGCTACTTTATCAAAAAAGCCAGTTCTTTTTACTTCTAATACAACTATATTTTTATCATTTACATACCAACTTATTTTAGGATTTATAATTGGTATAAAGTCTAAATAATTTTTATTCTTTTTACTAAATTTTTTCATCTGAATACTCCTAGATTATTTATAGGTATTTTTAAGCTGATTTACTTTTTTCTTTATACCAAATAGTAGCTTTAAGTAAAGTAAGTATTAAAACTATAAAGAATATTATCGATCCAATTTTACCTAAGCTAAATCTAGATAAATCTAAAAAATCAGCAAGGCTACCATTACTAAGCGGTATTATAGCAAAGATTGCAAGTAATACACCGACTAATCCTTCACCAGCGATAAGTCCAGATGTATATAATATACCTCTATTGATCTCTTCTTTTTTACAATCCTCAGATTTAGATTTTCTTTTTTCAAGGAATAATCTAATTAATCCACCAGACATTATACCTGCACTTAAATGTATTGGAAGATATAAACCTATTGCAAATGGAAGCACAGGTATACCTAATATTTCTACAGCTAAAGCTATAGCAGCGCCAGCAAATATAAATGCCCAAGGTAAATTACCATCCATAACACCTTCAACAACTAATTGCATTAATGTAGCTTGAGGAGCAGGAATTTCTTTTGATCCAAACCCCCACGCTGCATTTAATAAATATAATACAGCACCTATTGTAAGAGCAGAAATTATAACACCTATAATTTCGCCTATTTGTTGTTTTTTAGGAGTAGAACCTACTAAAAAACCTGTTTTTAAATCTTGAGAAGTATCTCCTGCTATTGCAGCTATTATACATATAACAGATCCTATAGATATAGCTCCTATCATACCTTCATGTCCTGTAAGACCAGAAGATTTAAGTATAATAGTACATATAAGTAAAGTAGCTATAGCCATACCAGACACAGGGTTGTTGCTACTACCAACTATACCAACTATTCTAGATGATACTGTTGCGAAGAAGAAACCAAATACAGCTATAAGTAATGCACCTATAAAATTAACAGGAATAGATGGTAAAAGCCATATAGCAACAACGACTAATAGTATGCCTATTAAAACTATATTCATAGGTAAGTCTCTATCAGTTCTTAATGAATTGCTAGATGAGTCTCTATTAGAATAGTCCTTCATTGCTTTAGCAAATGTATTTATTATAAGTGGAAGAGATTTTATAAGGCTTAAAATACCGCCAAAAGCAACAGCGCCAGCTCCCATATATTTTATATAGTTACTCCAAATTCCCCAATATCCTAGTTCACTTATAGGAACAGCTGCAGGGAAGATTGTAGCATTGGCACCGAATAAACCTATTAATGGAATTAAAACTAACCATCCTATTATAGCTCCAGCAAACATATATCCTGATATTTTATATCCGCATATATAACCAACACCTAAAAGAGCAGGAAGTACATCTATACCAAATGCAGCATTTTTATAGCCTGGAATTTCCCATTCAATTTCACTTGGAAATAACTTTAGACCATCAGTAATAAATTTATATAGCATAGAAATTCCAAGTCCAGCAAAAACTACTGAAGCTTTAGAACCACCTTCTTCTCCAGCAAGTAAGACTTCAGCACAAGCTGTTCCTTCTGGATAAGGTAGCACACCATGTTCTTTAACTATTAAAGCTTTTCTTAGAGGAATCATAAATAAAACACCAAGTAAACCACCACATAAAGCAATAAGGGCAATTTTTAATAAACTAGGGCTTGGCATTGACCACTCTTTCATCCATATAAATAAAGCAGGTAAAGTAAATATAGCGCCAGCAGCTAAAGACTCACCTGCAGAACCTATAGTCTGAACTATATTATTTTCAAGTATAGAGTCTTTTCTTAATATAACTCTTATAACTCCCATTGATATAACAGCAGCAGGTATAGAAGCACTGACAGTCATACCAACCCTAAGTCCTAAATACGCATTTGCAGCTCCGAATACTACAGCTAATATACATCCTAATACAATAGATGTAATTGTAAACTCAGGAAGAACTTTATCAGCTGATATAAATGGTTTAAATTCTTTTTCCTTAGAATTTGATTTACCATTACTCATTTTGTTACCCCCTATAATATTAAATTTTAAAATTTTAAGTAAACTATTAATAAAGATATAATTACAGATAATTTTGATTAAATAAAAAGCCTATATATTATAAATACATATAAGCAAATAATTAGTTATTTAGAACTTTTTATTATATGATATTTATTATATATAATTTATCATATAAAAATTATATATAATAAGTAGATCTATTGCAAATTAAATATATTTAGAAAATTCTGAAAAATATTTTAATATACAAAAGTTATGCTATTATTAAAATAAAACATAAAACTAAAGTATTTATATATCTACGTTTTATAATTTATTCCAAACTAGTAGTTACATCAAAAATTATAATTTAATAAAGCTAATTCGTAGATTGTGAGTATTAAAGGTTAAGGGGAATGAATTATGGATTTTGTAGATAAAATGGGAGTATTTGTTAAGAAATACATGTCTTTAATGGTATTAATAGCATCAATAATAGCTTATTTTAACCCAAATATATTTTTAGGCGTAGTACCTAATATGAACACTATATTAGGTTTTATAATGTTTGGTATGGGAATGACCTTAAAGAAAGAAGATTTTACTTTAATTGTAAAAAGACCTAAGGATGTAGTATTGGGAACATTAGCACAATATATAATAATGCCATTAAGTGCATTTATAATTGCAAAACTATTTAATTTGTCAGGGGAACTTGCAGTAGGACTTATATTGTTAGGCTCATGTCCTGGTGGAGTAACATCAAATGTAATGAGCTTTATAGCAAAAGGGGATGTTGCTTTATCTGTAACGTTTACAACGATAGCTACAATACTAGCACCTATAATAACACCGGCATTTATTCTTTTATTTGCAGGTCAGTGGGTTCAAATTAACGTAGTTGGAATGTTTATATCAATAACAAAAGTTGTTATATTACCTATACTATTAGGTTATATATGTCATAGATTTTTTAGCAAGCTTACACAAAAATGTGTAAGAATATTACCATCAATATCAGGATTAGCTATGGTAGTTTTAGTAGGGGAATAGTTAGTGCTAATGTAAATAAATTAACTATATCAGTTATATTTGTAGCATTAGCAGTTATAGTTCATAATTTACTAGGTTATATTGGAGGATATATAGTAGCTAGTAAAATAGGATTTAGTGAAGAAAAAAGAAGAGTACTTTCAATAGAAACAGGTATGAAGAATGCAACTTTAGCAACAACCATTGCTATGGCTCACTTTGCACCACAGGCAGCAATTGCACCAGCAATAGCAGGTATATGGCATGCTTTTTCAGTATCCGTACTTGCAAATTATTGGGCAAATAAAAATAGTGAAGTTAAAAAAAGTTCTACAGTAGAATTAGCTGATTAGAGAATAAACCTAATGAAGTTTTTTAATAAACTTTTATTAGGTTTATTTATATGTGTAAATTTAAATAAACAGAGTCCAAAAAAATTAAAAAGAGTATAATATAAGTAAGAGGTAGGGCAAAATATTTGAAGAGGAGGCAATCTAAATGACTAATGTTATAGGACTTATAGAAACAAAAGGATTTATAAGCTCATTACAAGCAATAACTGTTATGTTAAAGTCCTTTGATGTAAAGCTAGTTGGAGTAAAAGAGATTGGTCTTGCTTTAGTTACTGTAGCTATAACTGGTGAAGAGCAAGAAGTTAAGAATGCCCTAGATTTAGCTGCTGAAGAAGCAGGATGTTTAGGAGAAGTATATGCAGTTAATATTATAAAAGATGCACCAAGAGAAATTATAGAATTTATAAAAAAAAATAATAATAATATATAGTAAAAAAGGCATGCTAAAATTTTATTTTGAAGCATGTCTTTTTTATATTTACACTTATTTACAAATATTGATATTTATAATAATGTATATAGTAAATATATAGGATTATAATGGGGGGAGAAAAAATGAAGAAGTATTTACCAGAGTTAGGTTTAGGGTTAGTTGCTATAATTTGGGGAACTGGATTTATAGGATCTCAATTATGTCTAAATGGTGGCTTTACACCTTTACAAATACTAACAATAAGATTTTTTGTAGCGGCTATATTATTAAATATTATTTTTTATAAAAATTTAAAGAGTAATGCTGATAAACATAGTATAAAAGCAGGGGTAATTTTAGGAACTATTTTGTTTATAGCTTTTGAATTTCAAACTGTAGGTCTATCTTTTACTACACCATCAAAAAATGCTTTTATAACTGCAGCAAATGTTGTTATAGTACCTTTTATAGGTTATTTAATATACAAAAGGAAAATTGATAACTGGGGGATAATAAGTAGTATTGTAGCTTTAGTTGGAATTGGGATATTATCTTTACAAAAGGATTTATCCATAAATCGAGGTGATTTTTTAACATTTATATCAGCTGTAGGATTTGCATTTCATATTTTTTATACAAGTGAATTTGCAAAAAAGTATAATCCATTTGTATTAACTTCTGTTCAATTCAGTATTGCATTTTTTCTTTCATTTATAGTTCAAGTTATTTCTAATCAAATGACTATAAGTGTAGACAGTAGTGCATACATAGGTGCAATTTATTTAGGTTTATTTAGTACAACATTATGTTTTTTATTACAGACTATATGCCAACGCAAAACTAGCGAAACGAAAACTGCCATAATTTTATCAACAGAGTCTGTATTTGGAACAATATTTTCTATAATTATATTTAAAGAGATAATTACAATTAAGTTAATTATAGGATGTGTGATGATTTTCATAGCAATAATTATTTCGGAAACGAAGTTGTCATTTCTTTTTAAAAAAGATAAAGAAGTTATTGAAGAAGATGAAAATATAACCTTAGGTTAAATAATAATTTCTAGTATTAAAAAATATATTTGTTAAATAATAAATATAAAACAAATCTTAAAAGGAAGTGACAATATAGCTAAACATCCTAATAGAGTACCTAAGTACAATAAAAAACCAAATGCTATGAAAATAGAAGCATCAAGAGAGCTTGGAATAAATCATCTAACTGGTGCAGAGGTTAATGTAGATTTAGCAGCTAATAAAGAAAGTAAGTATAGTAAAGATACAACAAGAAGAATGCATGATCAAAGAAGACAATTAGCTGATAAAAGTAAAGGTAAATAAAGCGTAAAAATTATTAAATAAAATATAATAAAAATAGGGTGAATAAATACATATTTATGCACCCTATTTTTATGCGAAATATTAGTTAATATGTTAATATTAAAATAAGAAGAAGCATATTAAAAGGGGGATAATATGGGGATATACTTAGACAATGCAGCTACATCTTATCCAAAGCCAAAGGTAGTAGCAAATGCAGTTTATGATTTTATGATAAATAATGGTACGAGTTCAGGTAGGGGATCATATCAAAAAGCAATGGAATCAGATTTTCTAGTTTATAACGCAAGAAAAGAAATTGCATCTTTATTTAACTTTGATGATCCTAAAAGAGTCATTTTTACATCAAATGTGACGGAGTCTTTAAATTTAGCTATAAGAGGGATATTAAAAGAAGGTGACCATGTAGTAACAAGTAGTTTAGAACATAATGCAGTTTGGAGATGCCTAAAAACTTTAGAAAAAGAAAGAAAAATAAGTATAACAAAAATAGATGCTACTAAAGAAGGTCACACAAATATAGAAGAGATAAATAAAAGTATTAGAGATAATACAGCATTAATAATTTTTACTCATGCATCGAATGTATTAGGAACAATACAACCGATAAAAGAAATAGGAAGAATATCAAGAATTAGAAAAATACCATTCTTAGTTGATGCAGCTCAAACCGCAGGTGTACTTCCTATTGATGTTAAAGAAGATAATATAGATTTATTAGCATTCACAGGACATAAGAGCTTATTAGGACCAATGGGAACTGGTGGACTATTAATAAATTGTGAGTATAATATAGAACCTTTAAAGAGCGGAGGTACGGGAGGAGATTCAGCTTATGAATATCAGCCTGATTATTATCCTAACAAATTGGAAACAGGAACTTTAAATGTAGGTGGTATAGCAGGCCTTTTAGAGTCTGTTAAATATATAAAATCTGAAGGAATTGATAAAATCCACAAAAAAGAAACTGAGATCACAAAGTATGCTTTGGAAAAGCTTCGATTTGTAAAAAATATGGAAATATATGGGCCTAAAAAAAGTGATGATATTTTAGGTGTAATATCATTTAATATAAAAGGTATGAGAGCTGAGGATGTTGCTTATGTTCTTGATAGTAAATATGATATTATGGTAAGAGCAGGATTACATTGTGCTCCAAGTGCTCATGACTTAATAGGAACTAAAGATATAGGAACACTAAGAGTAGGTATTGGATATTTTAATGAAAAAGAAGATATTGATAAATTAGTATATGCTTTAAATAAAATTCAAAAATAAAAAGGGGAATATATATGTATTTAGATAAATTAACTTTAAGCTTTATTCAGCCATGTACTACAGATTCGCTTAGGATAAGAATAAAGGCTATACCAAGTAGAAATATAAGTGGAATATTTCCATATTTAAACACATATTGTAAATCAGGTATTTATAATAAAAAAGCAAATACATTTACGTTAAATTATGGTCCTAAAATTATTATCATGTATGATGAAGCTATAAATGTATCAAAATTGCTTAATGAAACTGATGCATTTGAGACTTTGGATTATATAAAAAATCTTATAAATAAAGTGAATGAAAATAAAGATGAAATAAAACCTTCATATGAAATGAGGAAACTTCCCAGTCCGATAGAAGTTTATAAATATCTTCCTAAGATAAATTGTGGAAAGTGTAATGAAGTTACTTGTTTATCATTTGCAAATAAATTAATAAACAATAAAACTAAACCTAGAAACTGCGTACACTTATACGAAAAAGGAAATGAGGAAAATAAAGATAAAATAGAATCAATCTATATGATGTTAGGAAATGATTTATAAAATAATAATTAATCTTGATATTTTTATACATAAAATGGTAATATATAAGAGTATAAGTCAAAAAAATTATAAAAAATTCATATTATTTGTTTAAAACCAAAAAATGGGGGTAAAAACATATTATAATAAATATGATTTTGTAATTTAATACATCAAATGGAGGAGAGAAAATATGAAAAAATTCGTATGTACAGTATGTGGATACATCCACGAAGCAGATTCTATAGAAGGTGTTGTATGTCCAGTATGTAAAGTTGGAGCTGACAAATTCGAAGAAATGTCAGGAGAATTAAAGTGGGCTGATGAACACAGAATAGGTGTAGCTCAAGGAGTAGACGAAGAAGTTATAGAAGGATTAAGAGCTAACTTTGTTGGAGAATGTACAGAAGTAGGAATGTACTTAGCAATGAGTAGACAAGCTGATAGAGAAGGATATCCAGAAGTAGCAGAAGCTTACAAGAGAATAGCATTTGAAGAAGCAGAACATGCTGCTAAATTTGCTGAATTATTAGGAGAAGTAGTTGTTGCTGATACTAAAGAAAACTTAAGAGTAAGAGTTGAAGCTGAATACGGTGCAACTGATGGAAAATTAAAATTAGCTAAGAGAGCTAAAGAGTTAGGATTAGATGCTATACATGATACAGTTCATGAAATGTGTAAAGATGAAGCTAGACATGGTAAAGCATTCTTAGGATTATTAGAAAGACATTTCGGTAAGCAAAATTAATATATAATTTAGTTTATTAATAAAAATACCTTAGCGGTTTTACATGCTAAGGTATTTTTTTACTTTTATCCAAACTCTGGTTGATGAGTATCTTTTAGTTCAAATGGTAGTGTGATTACATCTGTACCCTTTGGTTTTAAAGATCCTTCTTCTGTCCATGTTAACCAAACTGTAGTTGTTTCATTATCTGCACCTAAAAAAGATAGCTCTTCTAATTCCAATCTGACTGTTGAATTAGCAGGAACAGAAATATCTCCTTGAAATGCATCTCCATAGGCTCCCCATTCAACTGTTATATCTTTACTACTATGATTAGTAATTTTTATCACAGGATAATGTTTCTCATAAGTTTCTTCATAACTATTTTCGCCTGTTATTGAAGAATAATCACCATATGATACCACTGTAAATAAAAATAATAAACATATTACAGATAAAATAAATTTAAATTTTTTCATATAAACAACTCCTAGAAAACTTAAATGTAAATCAATTTTCTATATTAGTATCTTCTATAGAAAATTTAAATATACATGGATGTTTATATGAATATAATTTTATTTATAAATAGCTTTTATAGGATCTAATCTAGATGCTTTAAAAGCAGGTACAATTCCAAATATAACACCAACTAATATTGTAATTATACTAGCAAATAAAATACTATTAACACTCGGTATTGCCTTAAAAGGAATATAGTTTGCTGCATAATTAGTTGCAAATAGACCAACAATTATACCTAGTACTCCTCCTAATATGGTTATACAAATACTTTCAACTAAAAACTGTATTAGTATAGCTCTAGGTTTTGCACCAATAGCTCTTCTTATACCTATTTCTCTTTGTCTTTCCATTACAGATACATACATGACATTCATAACGCCAATGCCACCAACAAATAGAGATATAAAAGTTATAAGAATGACAACTTTATTTATACTTGAAGTCATAGACTCTAGTTCGTACATTTGAGACTCAGCTAAATAAGATAAATCTTCTGTCATATAAGTACCTTCTATACTTGGATGTAAGTTATATAATCTTTCAATGACTTTATTGGCAACTTCAAAAACATCATAATTTTTTGAAGCGACTAGATCTAATCCATAAATTTCAGTAGAGTAATCGTATTGCTTAACCAAATTTTCAAATGATTTATTTGGCACATAAGCAGTTGGCATATTATAGTATTCGTCATAATTATAAGAAGTATCATACATATCAGAAGCGTAATTTTCATCAAGAACTCCGATAACTTCAAATATATATCCGTTTATAGTAATACCCTTACCAATTGCATCCTCAGGAGAATTAAATAAGTCTGTAGCATTTTGCATAGTAATCATAATTACATTTCTATCCTCATCATCTAATGAGAAACTTCTACCATATAAGGTGTTCGTGTTAGAATCTTCCTTAAGAGGAGATAGATCTATGTATGTTGTTTTTTTATCAAAAGAAGCATCGAATGAATATATAGAGCTTTCATCTATACCAGAGTTAGTAGGACCTATTTTCTCAACACCATCTATAAATGATAATTCCTCTATATCTGAATAAGTAAAAGGTGATAAAAATATATTATAGTCATTCATATATGCATTTTCAGATTCAAAATATATACTAGTTTTATTTGGGCCAACATTAGTAACAGTTTTGCTAACTTCCTCTTTTAAGCCATTACCTATTGAGCTTATTAATATAACTGATGTGATACCAATAATTATCCATATAAGAGCCATAAAAACACGAAGTTTATGACCTTTTATATTTACTAAAGCATTTTTTATTAAGTCCATAGGGGCACCTCCAATGAAGTAAAAGCACCATCTTTTAAAGTTATGACTTTAGTAGCATACTTAGTTAAATCTTGATCATGAGTGACCATAATGATAGTTTTACCATTATAATTAAGTTCTCTTAATAATTCCATTATCTCTTTGCTAGTTTCACTATCTAAAGCTCCTGTAGGTTCATCTGCGAATATTATTTGAGGATCATTAACTAACGCTCTAGCAATAGCTATACGTTGTTGTTGACCTCCAGATAATTGTTTAGGAAATTGATTTATTTTTTCTAAAAGACCTACATCAGATAAACATTTTTCTACTATATTTCTATTTTCTTTTTTATTTGATTTATTGTAAATCAGTGGAAGCTCAACATTTTGATATATATTTAAACTATCTATTAAATTAAATTGCTGGAATATAAATCCTATATTTTTATTTCTAAAAACGGAACGTTGGTTTTCGTTAAGTTTACTTACATTCTCATTATTGAATAAATAGTCACCTTCATCAAATTTATCCAAAAATCCTAAAATATTAAGTAAGGTTGTCTTTCCACTACCTGATTTTCCCATAATCATAACAAATTCACCTTTTTGAATATTTAAATCTAGACTTTTTAATATTTGAACTTTTTCTTTCCCTACCTTATAGTATTTTTTTATATTTTGTAACTTTATTAGACTACTCAACTTCAGACTCCTCATTTGTTATATCTTTAGATGTATTTTGTATATTTTCTGGATTTTCATATAAAGTTAAAGATTGTCCTTCTTGCATTTCTTCAGTAGGGTTTTTTAATATAACATCATTTTCACTTAAACCAGATTTGACTACAGCAAATTCTTCTGTTTTGCTATCTATTTCAACAACTTGTTTTTTTAATATACCGTCTAAGTCTTTAAACACGTAGTAATCACCCTCAGAACCTAGAATAGATGATACAGGAACCTTAGTATAAGCATCATCTAATATAACTGATGCTTGAACATGAAATCCATTTACTAACCCATCTTGGCTATCAAATGAAATATTTATGTCATAGTAAGATAAGTTAGATTGTTGCTGATAGTCATTTGATGAAGAACTTTTAGGCCTTTGAGATATAAAGCTTATTCTTCCCATCAATTCTTGATTAGTAGAGAACACTAAAACTTTTGCAGTTTGATCTATTTTTATTTTTGCTAAATCTTGTTCACTAGCTTGACCTTGCATATAGAATTCATTACTTTGAACCGTTATATATGAGTTTGCAACTTCTGAATCTTTACTAACTTCGTTTAAATGTACATTTCCATCAAATGGAGCGTAATATGTAACTGATGCTTTTTCACTTAATGACTTTATTTGAGCATTTAACTTATTAATCTCAATATTAAGTGAATTGTCGTTAGGATCCTGAGATGACTGTAATTGAGATATTTGAGCTTTAAGCTCACTTATTTCGTTTAAAATAGATTGATTTTTACAAGTAAAAAGTGTATCCCCTTTTTTTACAGATTGACCATTTTCTACTTTTAAACTATCAACTTCTTCGCCTTCTGACAAGTTTATATCCTGAGATTGTTTAGGCATAACTATACCATTTATATAAACTTTTTCATTTTCTGGAATAACATAAGTTTCTATATAAGGAATATCATCTTCACTACTTACCTCAACATCTTTTCCTCTATTAAAAGCGTAAGTAATACCTATAGTTAAACATAATGCAGTAGTAATACCTATAATGATTTTAGACTTTTTGTTTTTAAATTTATCTTTAAATAACATATACCCACTCCTTTAAAAAAATAATACCTCTATAAAATTATAGAGGTAAATGGTACAATAAGTCAAAACTAATTATAAAAATTACTAAATTGTAACTTTTGAAAGAAATATTAAAGTATATATATTAAGCTGTAATCTCAATTGATTTACTTCTTAGGTTATCTAAATTTTTATGAAGAACATATCTTATAGATCCAATTTCATTTTGTTTTTCTAATTTTAATTCAAATCCTAAGCTTAAAATTGTATTTAAGCTAAATATATTTTGAGAGTTAACAACAGTAACGATATTTCTCATATCTCTTTCTATTGATAAATCAATTCTAGTTTCTAGTAATATGCGATGAAGAGCATTTCCACGATAAATTGGATCAACCATAACAAATCCAGAGATATAAGTAGTATCTATATCATCATTGCTCATTCCAATTTCAAAAAGCATATCTTTATATTCTCCTCTAGGTGCTTCACATAATGCAGAAGCAACTAAGTTATCTTCTATATAGCATCCAACTATGAAACCTCCATTATCTAATACATCTTCTAAATAAGATATATCACGAGATTTAAGCCAGCTTTTATTTTCCATAGAATGGTTTACTTTATTGTATAAGTTAATAACGTCCTTAAATTTATCTTTAGTTATATAGCAAATATTACCGTATAAATTTTCGCAAGGGTTCCCGTTAAATTTTGATAATTGTATTGTTTTTATCAATTAAGTACCTCCGAATCTTATAGGATAGACCTATAAAGTAATTTATAAATTTCATATCGAATAATAGGTAGAAAATATGTTTTCTCCAAAGTGAATTTGTAAATATAAAATAGGTATGTAACCTAGTCACAGACTATATTATAGTCTGTATATTGTAACTTAAAAATAAGTATAAGATATTATAACATAAACTTAAAAAAATTAAAGTGAAAAAAGTCGATTTTTATCGAAAAAAATAAGAAATCTGAAGAAATGATATAATAATTAGGAAAACGATTAAGATAAGACAATAGAAAAGACTTAGAAATCTAAGTCTTAAAAATTTTTTGATAATTATATAAATTAATCTTGGTAATTTGCTAAGGCGTTGCTAGCTGCAAACACAGCTTCTTTTACATATGTTATTGTATTTTCTATTTGATGTTTATTATTTTGTTTTTCTACAGTTTTTAATGCATGATTTAAGCAACTTTGTGCGCTTTGAAGTTGGGCAAATGCGTCTTTTAATTCATCTTTTGAATTTTTCATAATTAACCTCCATGAAAATAAAAATATTTATTAAAAGTATTAGCATAAAAAAAATATATATTCATATTTTGAATGACATGTATCAGAATATAAAATTGTTTATGGGAAAATATAAAGATATAATTTCAAACTAAGGAGCACAATATGGTTAGATATAAAAGATTAACTTATTTATTTTTCACTTTAATATTAAGCATTTTTTTATTAGGTATGAATAAATTAGAAAATATTGAAGATAAAAAGATATTTAACAATATAAGTATACAAAATGTAGATGTAGGAGGATTGAGATATAAAGAAGCTTTAAATAAAATTAATGACAAGTATAAAATAAAGCCTATAAAAATTACCTATGAGGAAAAAACATGGATATTACAACCGTCTAAAATTAATTTGAGCTATAATGTAGAAGATGCTTTAAATAAAGCCTACTTATATACCAATACAGATGATAATTTAGAAAATACAAAAAGAAAAATAGGGCTTTTGTTTAATAAAAATTACAATATAAATCTTAATGCAACTTATGATGAAAGTAAATTAAGTGAGTTTATAGAATATATAAGAAAAGAAATTGATGTAGATGTAACAGAGGCAAACTTTGAAATTAAAGGTTATGGAGAAATAGTAAGAACAGAATCTAAAGTAGGAAAAGAAGTAGAAGTAATAAAGTTAAAAGAAAAAATATATAATATGTTGGTAAATAAAGAAATAGAAGATATAAAGCTTCCTGTAAAAATAGTAAAGCCAAGCATAACAACAGAAGATATAAATTCTATTGATACTATATTAGGTCAATTTAGCACATCCTTCAATGATAGTACGTCTAGAGGGAGTAATATACATGTTGCAGGAGAGAGTACAAGTAATAAGTTAATAATGCCTAATGAGGTTTTTTCTTATAATAAAGCAACAGGAGCTAGAAACTGGGTCAATGGATACAAAACTGCTAAAGTCATAGTTGGAGGTAAATACGTAGATGGAGAAGGTGGTGGTGTATGTCAAGTATCTACTACTATATATAATGCAGCACTATTATCTGGTGTTGGCATAGAAGAAGTACACAATCATACATTCCAATCTAGATATGTTCCAAGAGGTAGAGATGCAAGTGTATCTTATGGATATACAGATTTAAAGTTAAAAAATAATTTTACACATCCTATATATATTTATAATATAGTAGGTAATGGATGTATAACATCTAGAATATATGGATGTAAAGAGGATAAACAAAAACTTTATATAAAAACAGAGGAAGAACATAAGAAAGATAATATTATAGTAAAAACATATAGGATATATTTAGATGAAGAAAGTAATAAAATAATAGAAGAACTTATATCTACTAGTAAATATAAGATAAAATAGTAAGACTTACCATATATGGTAGGTCTTTTTTATAGAGAAATTAATGGATAAAAGTACGAATTTTATGAAAATATAAACAAATTTTATATAATCATGTTTAGATTAGAAACACAAGGGTATAAGTTAAGTATAATAAAATTAAAAGTGAATTTTAAATAAATTAATATAAATAAATTAATATAAGGAGGAAAAAATTATGAAAAAATTTGTATGTACAGTGTGTGGATATATATATGAAGGAGATGAAGCTCCTAGTTTATGTCCAGTTTGTAAGGTTGGTTCAGAAAAATTTGAAGAAATGTCAGGGGAAATGAAATGGGCAGATGAACATAGAATCGGATTAGCAAAGGGAGTAGATGAAGAGATAGTGGAAGGATTAAGAGATAACTTTATAGGTGAATGTACTGAGGTTGGAATGTATATAGCTATGAGTCGTCAAGCAGATAGAGAAGGATATCCAGAAGTAGCAGAAGCATATAGAAGAATAGCTTATGAAGAAGCAGAACATGCAGCTAAATTTGCTGAACTTCTTGGAGAGGTAGTTGTTGCTGATACTAAAGAAAACTTATCTGTAAGAGTTGAAGCTGAATATGGAGCAACAGATGGAAAATTAAAACTAGCTAAAAAAGCTAAAGAGCTAGGTTTAGATGCAATTCATGATACAGTACATGAAATGTGCAAAGATGAAGCAAGACATGGTAAGGCATTCTTAGGACTTCTTAAAAGACATTTTGAAAAATAATAAATTATAAAAAAGAAACTATTATATAAAATATAGTTTCTTTTTTTATATAATAATTAAGTTGTGAATTTAACAACATAATTTTGTATACATAATATTATTATAAATTAAAATTATTATAAAAAAACTAGATATAATAGTAAAATTTTATGTTTAAATTAGTAGTAAATTATTACAAAACATATAAAATATAGTATACTTTATGTATACATAACACTATAAAAAGTTAAAAAAATAACAAAAGTTATTTGAAGTACATAAATAAAATTGGGGAAACTATAAAGACAGGATGGGGAAAATTATTATGGGAAATAGAATTATAAGTAAAAGAGTATTAGCAGATAATATTTATTTAATGGAAATTGAATCAAAGAGGATTTCAAAATCGGCACAACCTGGCCAATTTGTTATAGTAAAAATGGATGAAAAAGGCGAGAGAATACCTCTTACTATTGCTGATTATGACAGAAATCAAAATACTGTTACAATTGTTTTTCAAATAGTTGGCGCCTCAACTAAGTTATTAGCAAACCTTAATGAAGGGGATTACATAACAGATTTTGTTGGACCATTAGGTCAACCAAGTGAGTTTATACATGAAGATATAGAAAATCTTAAGAAAAAAAAGATTATATTTATAGCAGGCGGAGTTGGTGCAGCACCAGTATATCCGCAAGTTAAATGGTTTAAAGAGAATAATCTAGATGTTGATGTAATAATTGGATCTAGAAACAGAGAGTTACTTATTTTAGAAGATGAAATGAAAGCAGTTGCTAAAAGTTTATATATTTCAACTGATGATGGTTCATATGGATATAATGGAAGAGTTACTGAGTTATTAAGAGATTTAGTTCAAAATAAAGGCAAAAAATATGATCATGCAGTTGTAATCGGCCCTATGATAATGATGAAGTTTACAAGCATGTTAACTAAAGAGTTAGAAATACCTACTACAGTAAGCCTAAATCCTATAATGGTTGATGGAACTGGAATGTGTGGAGCATGTAGAGTAAGTTTAGGAGATAAAATTAAATTTGCTTGTGTAGATGGTCCAGAATTTGATGGTCACTTAGTTGATTTTGATGAAGCTATGAGAAGACAATCCATGTATAAGACAGAAGAGGGAAGAGCAATCTTAGAATTAGAGGAAGATGGAACATCTCATCATAGTAATTGTGGATGTGGGGGTAGATAATATGGGAATGAATAAAATGGAAAGAGTTCCAGTTAAAGAACAAGATGCAGAAAAAAGAAGAACTAATTTTGATGAAGTATGCTTAGGATATAATATGGAAGAAGCTATATGTGAAGCAAATAGATGCTTAGGTTGCAAAAAGCCTCAATGTGTATCAGCTTGTCCTGTAGGAGTAGATATACCTGGATTTATAGGAAAGATAAAAGAGAATGATATAGAAGGTGCGGCAAAGATAATAGCTAAGAGTAGTTCACTACCGGCTGTATGCGGTAGAGTATGCCCACAAGAAAATCAATGTGAAGGCAAATGTGTATTTGCTAGAAAATCTGCATCAATTGCTGTAGGAAAGTTAGAAAAATTTGTAGCAGACTGGTCAAGAGCCAATAATATAGATTTAACAGAAACAAAACCTAAAAATAATAAAAAGATAGCTGTAATTGGAAGTGGACCAGCAGGCCTTGCATGTGCAGGAGACTTAGCTAAGAATGGGTATGATGTAACTATATTCGAAGCTATGCACGAAGCAGGTGGTGTTTTAACTTACGGAATACCAGAATTTAGATTACCTAAAAAAGAAATCGTCAATGCTGAAATAGATAGTATTAAAAAATTAGGTGTGAAAATAGAAACTAATGTAGTTATAGGAAGAACTATAACTATAGATGAATTAATAGAAGAAGAAAAATTTGAAGCTATATTTATAGGATCTGGAGCAGGTCTACCTAAGTTTATGGGAATAAAGGGCGAAAATGCAAATGGTGTATTCTCTGCAAATGAATTTTTAACTAGGGTAAACTTAATGAAAGCGTATAAAGATGATTATGCAACTCCAATAAGAGTTGGTAAGTCTGTAGCAGTTGTAGGTGGAGGAAATGTTGCTATGGATGCAGCAAGAACGGCTCTTAGATTAGGAGCAAAAACTCATATAGTATATAGACGAGGTGAATCAGAGTTACCTGCAAGGAAAGAAGAAATACATCATGCAAAAGAAGAAGGTGTAATATTTGATACATTAACTAATCCAGTAGAAATTTTGCTTGATGAGAGTGGAAATGTTAAAGGTATGCTGTGTGTGAAGATGGAATTAGGAGAACCTGATGAATCAGGAAGAAGAAGACCTATAGTGGTAAGTGGATCAGAATTTATTATAGATGTAGATACAGTTATAATGTCACTTGGAACAAGCCCTAATCCACTTATAAGCTCAACTACAGAAGGTTTAGAAATTAATAAAAGAGAATGTATAGTAACAGATGAAAATGGTCTTACATCAAGAAAAAGTGTTTATGCTGGAGGAGATGCAGTAACTGGAGCGGCTACAGTAATATCTGCAATGGGGGCAGGTAAAAAGGCAGCTAAGGCAATTGATGAATATATACAAGAAAAATCCTTATCAGAAGAAAAAATTCAACTTGCATAAAATAATATAAATAAAAATTTTACTATGATGATATAGATTATATAATAAGGTTTAATACATAGAAATTAAGTTGATTTTTAGAAGAAATCTAAATAAGAATATAATAGTTAACTTGAGTAAATAATAATAAATGAATAAAATAAGATTTCTCTTAGAGGTGAACTAATGGAAAAGAAATTATTATATATAAGTGTCAATTCAAAGCCTGAGGATTTATCTTCTAGCAAAACTGTAGCTAGAGAGTTTATAAACAAATTTTTAGAAAAAAACAAAGATTTTAAAGTTGAGGAAGTTGATTTATATAAAGATCATATACCAAGACTTGAATATCAATATTTTGAAGGTAGAAATGCCATAATAAAAGAGGACGATGCTAAAAAATTAGATGACAAGGATCAAAGAGAAATACAAAAAATTAGAGATTTATGCGATCAGTTTGCAAGTGCTCAAGTTTATGTAATAGCATCTCCTATGTGGAGTTTAGGATTTCCTGCTCCCCTTAAAGAATATATGGATTGTATAATACAAGTTGGAAAAACAATTAAATTTGAGAATAATAAACCTAAGGGATTACTAGGAGATCAAAATAGAGCATTAGTATATATTCAATCTAGTGGAGGAAATATTCCTTGGATATTGGACCCAATACTTGATAAAGGTGAAAATTATATTGCTAGTATAATGAAGATATTAGGAATTAAAAAGATTGAAGAACTTATGGTATCAGGTACTGGAAATACAGAAGAAGAAAGGTTAGAAGCTATAAAAAAAGCAAGTGAAAAAATAGATAAGATTATAGAAAAAATAAGTATATAGGGTATTACCCTATATACTTATTTTTTATTAATAAATTAAGTATATTGATATTAATCTAATAAATTTTAGAATAATTACATAAAAAAGTTATAAAAATTTTGAAATGAGCATAAATTATATAATTGAGAAAAATATATCTTAAGGAGGTATTAGAATTATGCTTACAAAAAGGATAATACCGTGCCTAGATGTTATAAATGGTAGAGTCGTAAAAGGGAGGAAATTTAAAGATATAATAGATGTAGATTCACCAGAAGTATTGGCTAAATTATACAACGATAGTGGAGCTGATGAACTTATATTTTATGATATAACAGCATCATATGAAGACAGAAAAACATCTCTAAATTTTATCAAAAGAGTAGCAGAGTATATAGATATCCCATTTTGTGTAGGTGGAGGGGTAAGTAGCTTATATGATTTTAGCAATATACTTAGGCAAGGAGCTAATAAAGTATCAATAAATTCTTCAGCCGTAAAAAATCCAGGATTAATTAAACAAGCATCACTAGAGTTTGGAACTAAAAGCGTAGTATTATCAATAGATGCTAAAAAAAATTGTGAGGGATCTTGGAATGTATATATAAAAGGTGGTAGAGAAAAAACAGATATAAATGTAATAGAATGGGCAAAAAAGGGTGCAAATCTAGGTGCAGGAGAAATAGTTATAAGTAGTATAGATGAAGATGGAATGAAATGTGGATATGATATAGAGCTTTTATCTAAGATTACAGAAGTTGTAAATATACCAGTTATAGCATCCAGGGGTGCAGGAAGTATGGATGATTTTTGTAAGGTTATAAAAGAAGCTAATGTAGATGGTGTGCTTGCTGCATCAGTATTTCACTTTGGAGAAATAAATATAAGAGAGTTAAAGGACTATATGGTATGTAATGGTATTTCAATTAGTTGATTAAAAAACAAATGGAAAAAAACATACTAGTATGAAACATTTTACTAGTATGTTTTTTTATATTTAATAAATGTAAAAAAATTAAAGAATATACAATATTTAAAAATAACAAAAATTCAATATCGTTTATAAAAGATAAAATTTTACTAATAATATATATAAATAAAAAATCAATTAAAGTTTTTGTTTATCAAAATGCCTAAGTTTAGACAATCTAGGTATTTAAGGAAGGGGAGGCGATGCGATGAGCAAAAACAAAAAATACAAATACAGTTTTTTTGTTATACTTTGTATATCACTTTTTGGAGCCGGATTAATGGTTGGATTTAGTTATGCCAATAATAATCCGCTAATAAGAGATGATAAACTATATAATACAACAATAACTAATATAATTTACAAATCTACAAATGAAATCAATAAAGGACCATCAAAGAGTGTTGGTAAAGTAGCATATATAACAATAGACGATGGACCTTCTAAATATACAAATGAAATCCTAAATGTATTAAATAAGTATAATGCTAGAGCTACCTTTTTCATGATAGATTCTAATATGAAATCATATCCAAATGAAGTTAAAGCTATTATTGAAAATGGAAATACACCAGGATTTCATAGTGTATCTCATGATATTCATAAGTTATATAAAACTAGTAAGTCAGCAAAAGAAGAGTTTGATATAAATAAACAAACTTTACTAGATTTAGTTGGAGTTGAGTCTAATATAGTTAGGCTACCATATGGTAGTAAACCATATACACCATATGAATGTTATGAAAGTTTAGTAGAAGCTGGATATAAGATGTGGGATTGGGATATCGATACAGAAGATTGGAAGGTTAATTCTGAAAAAGTTTTAGAAAATGTAAAAACATATTCTAGGGGAAAAGATAATATAGTGATACTTATGCATGAAAGAAAGCAAACTGCAAACTCATTAGATTCAATATTAAGTTATTTAAGTAATGAAGGTTATATATTTGTACCAATAGAAGAAGATGAAACGCCACAAAACTATTGGTTAAGAAATTTAAAATAAAAGACTAAAAATGGAGCGCATAACTATGAATAAAGTATTATATATTGGATTAATAAGTTTAGCATGTTTGCAAATTAGTGGTTGTAGCAATAATATAGCTACTGTAAATGGAGTGAAAATAAGTAAAGATGAATATGAAAAAACAAAAAACATTATAGAAGCAACAAGTAACTATATAAATTATAATTACAATTATAATGAAGATAATGATCTAAAAAATGTAATAGTAGGTTTTATGGTAGATAATGAAGTTGTATATCAACAAGCAAAGTTAAATGGATTTGAACCCACAAAACAAGAAGTAGAAATAAAATATAAGGAATTAGAAAAAGCAATTGCATCTAATCCATCGTATAAAAAGGCAATTGAAAGTACTAATATAGATGAAGAATATTTGTATAATATAGTAAAAAAAGATATAGCAATAGAAAAATATAAACAAAAATACAAAAGCAATTTAGAAGTAAGAGATGATGAAATTAAAGACTATTATTTTAAGCATAAAAATAAATTTTTTATAGAAGAAGTTAATGCATCTCAAATTTTAATTTCTACTTTAGATGAAAATAATATTGAAGTAAGTAGTGACAAAAAAGTTAGATTAAAAGAAAAAGCAGAAAATATCTCTCAAATGATTAAAGAAAAACAAAGCTTTGAAGAATTAGCAAAAAAATATTCTGATGATAGACTAACTGGTAAAAATGGTGGAAATCTTGGATACTTTACTAAAGATGATAAAAATATTGAATTTACAAGTGTAGTATTTAGTTTAGATAAAAGTGAAGTATCAGAAGTATTTGAAACTTCATATGGATATCACATAGTTAAAATAAATGATATAAGAAATACTATGAAAAAATATGATGACTGTAAGGATGAAATAAGGGAAATTATATTAAATGAAAAATATATGAATCATATAGAAGAATTAAATAAAAAGTCAAAAATAAAATCATAAATATTGTAAAAAGGAATGAGTTAAATAAAATTTATATCATTCCTTTTTTCTATAAATAAAATGATATAATTATAAGAGAGCTATAAAGAATTATTAGGAGGAAATATGAAAGATAGAACAGATTTAACTAGTGGCAGTATAAGTGATAAACTAATTAAACTAGCATTACCCATTATGGGAACATCTTTTATACAAATGGCATATAATCTAACAGATATGATGTGGGTTGGTAAAATTGGAAGTAAAGCAGTAGCAGCAGTTGGAACTGCAGGATTTTATCCTTGGTTAGCTATGGCTTTTATAATTATATCTAGAGTTGGTGGAGAAGTAAAGGTTTCCCAAAGTATAGGAGAAAATAACTTTAAAAATACAATATCGTATATAAAATCTGCAATAGAAATAAATATTATATTAGCAATTTTATATTCATTAACAATAATTATGTTTAATAAATTTTTTGTAGATATTTTTCAATTAGGAGATAATCAAGTTATATTAATGTCTAGAGAATATCTAATAATAGTAGCATGTGGATTTGTATTTTATTTTATTAACCCAGTATTTACTGCAATTTTCAATGGACTTGGAAATAGTAAAACACCATTTAGAATAAATACTATAGGATTAATAGCAAATATAATATTAGATCCAATATTAATATTTGGACTGTTAGGTTTTCCAAGTCTTGGGGTAATAGGAGCAGCTATAGCAACAGTAGCATCTCAAGTTATAGTTACTATAACATTTTTATTGAAAATAATAATAAGTAAAAATGAGTATTTTAGAATTAAGTTATTCAGAAGAATAGAATTAAATTACTACAAAGAACTATTTAAGCTTGGATTACCAGTAGCAATACAAAATGGTATGTTTACATTATTCTCAATGGCAATTGGAATTATAGTTGCATCATTTGGTCCTGTAGCCATAGCGGTTCAGAAAGTAGGATCTCAAATTGAATCTATCTCTTGGATGAGTACGGATGGGTTAGCAGTTGCCTTATCTAGCTTTGTAGGGCAAAACTATGGAGCTAAAAATTACGATAGAGTTACTAAAGGATGTAAAATAGGTATAATTACTTCAATAATATTGGGTATTATAACTACACTGGTATTAGTATTTTTAGGAGAAAAAATATTTTCTTTATTTATAAATGAAAGTGATGCTATATCAAAAGGAGGAATGTATTTAAAAATTTTAGGATACTCTCAGTTATTTATGTGTTTAGAAATAATAATAAGTGGAGCGCTGAAGGGTATAGGAAGAACTTACATACCATCTATAATAATTACAATTTTTACAGGAGCTAGAATCCCAATGGCATATTTTTTATCTAAGCCTGAAATTTTAGGGATTGATGGAATATGGTGGAGTATAAGTTTAAGTAGTATATTTAAGGGGATTTTATTATTAAGTATATTTGAATTTTTACTAAAAAGTAATAAACTTTATTCAAAAATAAATAATAATTTTAGTTTTAGAGAAGAAGTTGCATCATCTTCAGACAAAAAATAAATACTATTTTGATAGTTGAGGGGATAGTTTATGAAAAATATAAAAATATGCATAGGAAGTTCGTGTCATTTAAAGGGTTCAGATGAGGTTATAAAAAAGTTTCAAGAATTAATAAATGAATTTAAATTAGAAGATAATATAGAGTTATATGGTTCATTTTGTTTAGATAGATGCACTAATGGTGTATCTGTTATGAGATGGGATGGAGAAATTTTATCTGTTTCAAGAGATAATGTAAGGGAAATTTTTGAAAAAGAGATAATACCATATATATAAAAGAAGGGGGATAACATGTGGTATACAAATTTTAATAAAAATCACTGTAGAAGCTGTTACGCATGTGTAAGAGTATGTCCTGTAAATGCAATTAAAGTAAAAAATGGGCAAGCGCAAATTATGGAAGAGAGATGTATAGTGTGTGGCGAATGTTCTAAAGTATGTCCACAAAAAAATAAACTTATAAAATCAGAATTATCTAAAGTAAAGCAATATATAAAAAGCGATAGTAAGGTAGTAGCTTCAGTAGCTCCAAGTTTTTCATCAATATTTGGAAATGATAGTAAAAAGATACCTAAATTATTAAGAAGACTAGGTTTTGACTATATAGAAGAAACTGTTGTATCAATTGATCCAATTATAGAAAAATATAAAATATATGCCAATAAAGATGATAAAAATAACTATATAACTAGCTTTTGTCCAGCAATGAATAATCTTATTCAAAAGCACTATCCACTTATTAAAGAAAATTTAATACCTGTAATTTCACCATTTATATATCATGGAAGAATACTGAAAAAGAAATATGGTGAAGATGCTAAAGTGGTTTTTATAGGTCCATGTTTAGCAAAGAAAGCAGAAGCTTATTATGAAAATTCTGTTGATGCTGTAATTACATTTGGAGAGTTAAAAAAATGGATTAAATCAAGTAATGTAAAATTGGAAAGTTTAAGTGAAGAAGATTTTGATGAAACGTATAAAGAAAAATTACTAGTATCTATAGTTGGAGAAACTAGTAATTTTATAAAGGATAACTATACTAAAAAGGAAATAATAGCAGTAGATGGAATAGAAGATAGCATTAAAATTCTAGATGCAATCCAAGACAAAAGATTTACAAATACATTATTTGAGCTAAATGTATGTAGACATGGGTGTTTAGGGGGGTCAGGCATGCCTACAGATGGAGTTACATACTATGAAAGAAAAATAAATTTAATTAATTATGCAAAATCAATTAAAGAAAAAAATTATGATTATAGCAAACCATCAACAGAAATATTGGAATATAAAATAAATTTAGATAAAGAATTTGAAAATCTAAGCTGTCCACTTAAAGAGCCAAATGAAAGTGAAATAATGCAAATATTAAACTCTATGGGGAAGAATAAAAAAAGTGATGAATTAAATTGTGGTGTATGTGGTTATTCCACATGTAGAGAAAAAGCAGTTGCTGTTTATAACAAAATAGCAGAAGTTGATATGTGCCTACCATTTATGAGACAAAAGGCTGAAAATCTATCGGATGTAATTTTTGACTCAACTCCAAATCTAATAGGATTAATAGATGAAAACTTAGATATAATACAGTTCAACCCAGCTGCAGAAAAATTTTTCTCAATACAAAGAGGTTTTAGTAAAGGAATGCCAATTATAATGTATTTAGATGAAGATACATTTAAAAATGTAAAAGACAAAAAGACTAATATTATAAGAGAAAAAATTACTTTAGAAAATAACAGAACTCTTATTCAAACAATAATATGGTTAGAAGAAAATAATGTAATAATATGGATTGCAGATGATATAACAAAAGATGAAAATATCGAAAAAAAGCTTCAAAAAATGAAAGTAGATTCTATAAATATGGCTCAAGAAGTTATAAATAAGCAAATGATGGTAGCGCAGGAAATAGCAAGCTTACTAGGTGAAACTACAGCTGAAACAAAGGTAACTTTAACGAAACTAAAAAAGCTTATATTAGAAAAGGAAGGAATTAATTAATGAGGTTTTTTATAGACTTTGCATCAGGGAGCTTAAATAAATATAAAGAAGAGTTATGCGGAGATAGAGTAGAATTTTATAATGGTGATGATAAATTTATAGCTGTTATGTCAGATGGTTTAGGTAGTGGAGTAAAAGCCAATATTTTAGCAACCTTAACTGCTAAAATAGCTTTAACTATGTTAAAAGAAGGTTTAGATATAGAAGAGGTTGTAGATACTATTATAAATACTTTACCAATATGCAAAGTAAGACAAGTATCTTATTCCACATTTACTATTATTAGTGTAGATACAAATGGAATAGCATATATTGCAGAGTTTGATAATCCAAGTGTATTTTTTTTAAGAAATGGAGATACCAGACCTATAAATTGGAATGAAAAAATAATTGATAACCGTAAAATAAGAGAATGTAAATTTGAGTTAAAAGAAAATGATCTTTTAGTAGTAGTAAGTGATGGTGCTATTTATGCTGGTGTAGGTGAAATCTTAAATTTAGGATGGGGATGGAAAGATATAGCAGTTTATCTAAGAAGATTCACTAATAGTGGAATGAGTGCTAAGAAGGTAAATAACAATTTATTAGGGGCATGTAATCAATTATATATGGAAAAGCCAGGTGATGATACAACTGTAATGACTATAAAAGCAGTTTCTTCAAATAAAGCTGTATTATTTTCAGGTCCTCCAATAGATAAAAATAAAGATAGAGAAATAGTACAAGAAATTATGGCTACCCACGGAAAAAGAATAGTATGTGGAGGAACTGCAGGTAATATAGTTGCTAGAGAGTTAGGTGTTCAAGTAAAAACAAGTTTTAGATTTATAGACAAAGATGTACCACCAATTGGCTACATAGATAGAATTGATTTAGTTACAGAGGGCGTTCTTACATTAAGAAAAGCTATAGAAAAATTAAATAAAATAAAATCATCCAACGAGTTAAGTTTTATTTATAAAGAAGATGGGGCATCACAGTTAGCTAGAATACTATATGAAGATTGTACTCATATTAAAATGATTATAGGAAGAGCAATAAATCCAGCACATCAAAACCCCGATTTTCCAAATGAATTAAGCATTAAATTATACCTATTAAATGAACTTAAAAATATTTTAATAGAATTGGGAAAAATAGTAGAGGTTGAATACTATTGACATGTACTAGTATTGTACTGATTTTGCCATAAAAATGACACAATTAATATATATAATGTAATTAGAAACAGAATCAAACCCTTAACCTAATTTTAAATGAAATAAATAACCCTTAACTTATTTAAAAAGCCTTAGAATTCCTCCAAAATTCTAAGGCTAATTTTTTTATAATTTTAAATTATTATTGAAATTATAATTAAAGAATCCTACAATTACATCTAAGTTGAATACAACACAACATATATGTAAATAATTAAGTAACATATAAAAAGGAGGTAAACTCATGGGTAAATTTCCAAATAGAGAAGAATCATTAAAATTACTTAATGAATATAACAAAGAAGATCATTTAATAAAGCATGCCCTTAGTGTAGAAGGAGTTATGAAGTACTTTGCAAGACTATATGGTGAAGATGAAGAAAAATGGGGTGTAGTTGGACTACTTCATGACTTAGATTATGAGATGTATCCTAATGAACATTGTAAAAAAGTTGTAGATATAATGGAAGATAAAGGATTAGATCAAGAATTAATTAGGGCAGTAGTTAGTCATGGATATGGATTAGTATGTGATGTAAAGCCTAAAAGCAATATGGAAAAAGTATTATATACTATAGATGAACTAACAGGACTTATAAGTGCGACAGCTATAATGAGACCATCTAAAAGTATTATGGATTTAGAGTTAAAATCGGTTAAAAAGAAATTTAAATCTAAGGGATTTGCTGAAGGTGTAAATAGAGAAGTTATAAAAAATGGAGCAGAAATGCTTGGTATGAGCTTAGATGATGTAATAAATAATTCCATACTTGGAATGCGTGAAGTAGCAGAGGATATTGGATTAAAAGGTGAATTATAGAAAATTAAGGGAATACTTTAAAGTAATCCCTTAATTTTTTTGTTAAATTTTTTATAAACTTCGATCATATAAGGTTCAGTTGAATACTTATCAACTTCATTTATTGGAATCCACATAACACCTTTAGTTTCATCTTCATTGATTATAAGTTCTTCATCTTCATCAGCTTCTAGTAAATACGCAACTGATAAATGTAAATGGGATGATATGTAATTACCCTTTTTCACATGACCATCTACAGTAAGTACATCTAATGATAAAATATCTTCAATAATAGGAATTACATTTTTTAGGCCAGTTTCTTCTTTAGCTTCTTTAATCGCAACCTTAAGCAAGTCACTATCTCCATCAGCATGTCCACCAGTCCAAGACCAAGAGTTATAGATTTTATGAAATATTATAAGTGTTTTATCTCTATTTTTATTAACTATATATCCAGAACTAGTTATATGAGCTACCGTATTTTCTCTAGTTAAAATATCAGAAAAATTATTTAAACAACTTAAAATAAGTTCTTTATCACGTGATTCTTGTTCATTATAAGGTTTATAATTTTGAATACTTTTTATATAATCCATATTCTACTCCTTTTAAAATAAGTTGATATATTTATATTACCATAGATTATAAAGATATGTATAATTAAGTATAGAATAAATATTAGTATAAAAATAATACTATAAATAGTTATATAATTATTAAAGTTTAAGGAGAAATACTATGTTTTCAAACTTTTTAGTAAAAAAACTTATATCTAATAGCGAAGATATAGAAAATGAGGTTGTAAGAAATAAGTACGTATATTTTGCAGGTCTTATTGGGGTAATTTCTAATTTGATATTAACCATTATAAAATTAGGGGTAGGATTTATAACCAATAGTGTATCGATTACTGCAGATGGATTTAACAATTTATCAGATATGGCATCTTCAATAATAACTATAATTGGAGTGAAATTAGCAAATAGACCACCTGATAAAGAGCATCCATTTGGTCATGGAAGAATGGAGTATTTATCAGCTCTTGTGGTTGCATTTATGGTAATGATTGTAGGATTTCAATTTGTAAAGTCATCAATAGAAAGGATAATAAATCCAGTAGAAATAACATTTGAATTTATACCATTTATATTACTTTTATTATCTGTTTTAATTAAAATATGGTTAAGTATATTTAATAAAACTATAGGTAATAAAATAAACTCAAATGCATTAAAAGCAACTTCACTTGATGCACTTGGAGATGTATTTACATCAAGCTGTGTATTAATATCTTTTGTAGCAGCTAGATTTACATCTATACCAATAGATGGTTATGTAGGATTAATAGTATCAGCTGCCATTCTTTATGCTGGTTTCTCTTTAGTAAAAGATACAGTTAGTCCTCTTCTTGGAGAAGCCCCAGATGAAAATATGGTCAAATCTATTACTGAAGGGGTATTATCCTATGAAAATATAATTGGAGTACATGATTTAATAATACATAATTATGGAGTTGGAAAATGTATGGCATCTATTCATGCAGAAATTCCATCAAATTTAGATATAGTTACAATTCACAATATTATTGATAGAGCAGAGCGTGAGATTTCAGAGAAGTTAAATATATACTTAGTAATTCATATGGATCCGATGTGTATACATTGTGATAAGGTTAAAAAAGAGAAAGATATGGTTGAAAAAATAATTAGTAAATATGATTATATAAAATCTATGCATGATTTTAGAATTACTGAGGGTGAAGAAGAAATAAACTTAATTTTTGATATAGTAGTTGATGCAAGTTATTTAAAGGATAAAGAAAATGAAGATAAAATAAAAAATAATATAACCGAAGAAATAATAAATTTAAATCCGAAATATAACTGTATAATCACTATAGACAAAGAATTTTAAACTAAAATGATTATATATTGAAAATATTACAAAGATTACAATTTGAAAATAAAGGTACCATTTTATGGATTTATCATGTATAATGTAAAAATATTTAAAAATTCATCAAAGGAAAGGTGTTGAAATGATATGAATATATGTATAATTGGAGCGGGAAACATAGGAACGTACCTTGCAGCTTATATATCAATGAAGGAAGATTGTAAGGTATGGATACATACTTCAAAACCACACTTATTTAAGGATGAACTAATTCTAATTGAGGAAGAAAAGAACTTAAGTCACAATGTAAAGTTACACTGCGTTACTTCAAGTTTAGAAGAAGCAGTTAAAGATGCGGATTATATTTTAATAACGCATCCATCATTCTTAATTGAAAAAACAATTAATGAAATAAGTAATTTTGTAAAACCAAATGCTGTTGTAGGGATTATACCGGGATTTGGAGGAAAAGAGTATTTTGCTAAAAAATTAATAGAAAAAGGTGCTATATTCTTTGGAACGCAAAGAGTACCATCAATAATAAGATTAGAAAAATATGGAGAATGTGTTGTACTTAAAGAAAAAAATCCATTTATGAAAATCGGAGCAATACCAAGTAAATATACAGAAAAAATATGTGAAGATATGACCAAGTTAATAGACATTACATGTAAGCCAGTAAGCAATTATTTAGCTATAACATTATCTCCATCAAATCCAATAATGCATCCATCAAGATTGTATGAATTATTTAAAGATTATAAACATGGAGAAACTGTATACAAAAGAAGTCCTCTATTCTATGAAGAATGGGGAGATGAAGCATCTAAAACATTATTAGAATTAGATGAAGAGCTATATACTATATTTGAATCATTAAATGAAAATAATAACTTTAATTCAAAATGTATTGAGCAAATAAAAACTAGATTTGAAACAGAAGACCCAAGCGTTTTAAGCCATAAAATAAATACAGCACCAGGTTTTCAAGGCATAGGTTCACCAATAGTTAAGTGTATAGATGGATTTATTCCAGATTTAAGTTCTCGATACTTTATAGAAGATGTTGAGTTTGGATTATGTATTATAAAGGCATTTGCAGAGCTTTGTGAGTTAGATACTCCTAAGTTAGATGAGATTATAAGATGGTCAGAATACTTATTAAATAAAGAGTATTTAGTAGGAACTCAATTAAAAGGTAGAGATTCTAAGGAATTATTAATTCCTCAAAACAAAGGTATTAAAACGAAAAAAGAATTAATAGAGTTTTATACAAGTTTATAAATTCAAATAATAAAAGGGATGTCTTATATATATAAGATATCCCTTTTATTATTTGAATGAATTAATTTTTTTATGGGAATTTTATATTTAAGTATATTAGTTTAAATACAAAAAGGAGAGCTTAAATGAAAGAAGATAAAATAATAGAAGATCCTAGATTCAAACAATGTAATAGAGAAGCAATAATGGGTTTATTACTTGGATTATTAAATTTAATATGGTGGTTTGCATGGGGATATGGATTAGGGTCTAAGCCTGTAAGTGAATATACATATATATTAGGATTTCCAACCTGGTTTTTTATGAGTTGTATAATAGGAGGAATATTATTTTCAATATTGACTGTAGTTATGATAAATAAATTATTTAAAAATATGTCATTAGAAGGGCTTACAAAAGAAGAATTTGAAAAATATAAAAAGGAGTTTGATTAATGAATGATATTAATTATGGAGTTTTAATTCCAATATTAATTTACTTTTTAGTAGTTTTTGCTGTAGGATTTTACTCCATGAGATATGTAAATGCAGCTAGAAATTCACAAAGTGAAAATGGATTTATGGATGAATATATGACTGGTAATAGAGGGCTTGGTGGATTTGTTTTAGCAATGACCTTAGTTACTACTTATCTTAGTGCAGGGAGCTTTATAGGAGGACCTGGAACAGCTTATACACAAGGATTAGGATGGGTGTTTTTAGCCATGGCTCAAATGCCGACTGGATATTTTACGCTAGCAGTTTTAGGTAAGAAGTTTGCTATAATAGCAAGAAGAATAAATGCAGTAACAATTACAGATTTTTTAAGAGCTAGGTATAAATCAGATATAGTCGTGGTAATTACATCATTATCAATAGTAGCATTTTTTGTAGCAGCTATGGCAGCACAATGGGTAGGTGCTTCAAGACTATTACAAGGAGCAGTTGGACTTGATTACAATGTAGCCTTAGCAGCTTTTGGAATAACAGTAATAGTACATACTGTAATAGGTGGATTTAGAGCAGTTACTGTTTCAGATACTGTTCAAGGAATAATAATGACAATTGCAACAATAACTATATTTGTAGGGACAGTAATTGCTGGTGGTGGAATTGAAAATATAATTTCTAATATGGAACTAATAAATGAAGGTATGATAACTCCATTTGGTATAAGTGAGGGGCATATGACAATACTTTGGGTTACATCATTTTGGATCTTAGTTGGATTTGCAGTTGTTGGAATACCATCAGTATCTCAAAGAGCTATGAGTTATAAAGATACTAAAAGTTTACATCAAGGTATAAAATATGGAACTATAGTTTCTATGATATTACTTTTAGGAATGCATTTAGTGGGAGCTTTTGGAGTTACTTTAATAAGTGGAATAGAATCAGGTGACCTGGTAATTCCGACTCTTACAACAAAGCTGTTCCCATCAATAATTGCAGGTATACTTCTAGCAGGACCGCTTGCTTCTATAATGTCAACGGTTGACTCACAATTACTAGTTGCATCTGGAACGATAGTAAATGACCTATATATAAATTACATTAATCCAAAATTAAAAAATAATTCTAAAAAAACTGGTATGATTAGTATAATTGCTACAGCTATTATTGGAGTAGCTATATACTTAGTTGTTTTTAATCCACCAGATTTAATTGTTTGGCTTAATTTATACGCTAATGCAGGAATAATATCTACTTTCTTATGGCCTATTATATTAGGTTTATACTGGAAGGGAGCAAATTCTTATGGTGCTATTGCATCTATTGTTTCTGGAATAGGTACATATGTATTATTTAGCAAAATTTGGCCAAGACCCTTTGGTTTACATACGATTGTACTTCCACTATTTATATCATTAATGCTATTTGTGTTAGTATCAAGTATAACTAAAAAAACAGATAAAGAAATTATTGAAACTTTTTGGGGAGTATATTATAAAAAATAATATAAATTTAAGAATATTAAAAAGTTAAAGTAAAATAATTTAGGTTATTACTATTTATATTATTTTAATAAATTAATATATTTAATTATACTAAATAGAAAATAAAAGATATACTTTTAGTAGGGCACAATAAGGAGGGAAAGTTATGGGATATAAACAAGACTGGTTACTTAATCAAATAGAAGATTTAGTTAGATTTGTAGCTAAAATAATATTTAACAAAGATACAATTACTTATGAAATAGAAAATGATAGTAATTTAACAGAGTGTGATCTTTTATATAAAAAAATAAAGTCATTATTACAAGAAGATAAAATATGTGAAAGCGAAGATTTAATTTTCAAAAATCTAGATAAAGATAATAATGATTACTTAAAATTAGCAATTGATTTCTATAGTACTATTAATAAATATGATGATAAAAAATTAGAAGTATATAATTTTTCAAGAGAAGAAATAATAGATGGATTGAAAGATGTTTTAAATATTTATAATATACCAACCATAGTAATATAATAAAGTATGTTATAAAGTCGCTAAAGCGTATAGAAGGGGGAAATATTATGAAGTACTATATTGTAGATGCTTTTACAGAAAAAACTTTTGGTGGGAATCCAGCAGGTGTATGTATACTAGATAACTCAATTGAACATAGTATAATGCAAAAAATTGCATCTGAAAATAATTTATCAGAAACAGCTTTTGTCACAAAAAATAAAAACTGTGAAGATTGTTATGATTTAAAATGGTTCACACCAAAAGCTGAGATAGATTTATGTGGACATGCAACGCTTGCATCAGCATTTGTAATATTTAACTATATAGATAAAAATATTGATAAAATAAAATTTTCAACATTAAGTGGGGTATTAGAAGTTACTAAGGACAAAGAATCTTATACAATGAATTTTCCAAATAGGATGCCTAAAAAAGTAAATATAAGTAATGACATAATAGAAGCAATTGGAAAGGCACCATTAGAAGCATACTTATCAAGGGATTTAATTCTTATTTACAATAAAGAAGATGATATTAAATCATTAAATCCCGATTTTTCAAAATTAGAGTTATTAACAGATGGTATAGGTATAGTTGTTACATCAATTGGAAAAAATGAAGATTTTATATCACGTTGCTTTTTTCCAAAATTAGAAGTGAATGAAGATCTTGTAACTGGTTCATCTCACAGTAGTTTGATACCTCTTTGGTCTGCAAAATTAAAAAAGAATAAGATGATTACAAAACAATTATCAGATAGAGAAGGTATTTTAGTTTGTGAAGTAGACGGAGATAGAGTCAAAATAAGTGGAAAAGCAAGATTATACTTAAAGGGTGAAATTTATATATAAATAATATAAAAAAGAGCAAATTTAAAGTTAAATTTGCTCTTTTTTGTATACATGAAAAATATGTGACATATATCACAGAAATAAATATGAATATATTATAATATTATATTGTATAAAAATTAACAATAAACGACATGAATATTTGTTAAAAAAATAACTTGAAAAGTAATGAGGGGGATATTCTATGGAGAATGTTACATTAAAGGAAATAAATGGAATTATGGAGAAAACTTCATTTATTGAGAAAGTTAGGAATATGCCAATTGCGGTTATGCCAACATTTGTAGGAGCATTAACTCTTTCAAATATATATTTACCGCTTGGATATAATGGAATAAGGCATATAACTGCATTGGCAGCAACAATAACTTTAATAGCATATATAATAAAAATAATATGTTGTTTTGACACAGTAAAAAAAGAATACTCTAATACAGTTCCAGCAAGTTTATATGCAGGAATAACAATGGTTATTATGATTTTAGGAAGTTATGTTTTTACTTTTAACTCAATATTAGGAAAATGTTTGTGGTTTGTAGGTCTTATAATTCATGCTATACATATAGTTATATTTACTTATAGGAATGTTATAAAAGGATTTAATATGAATACTTTTTTACCGAGCTGGTTTGTCACTTACAATGGAATAATGGTATCAACAGTAGTTGGTGGAGTCATGAATGAGCCGGAAATATGCAAAATAGTAGTGTATTATGGAATAACTGTTTTATGTATAATAATGCCATTTATGATTTATAGATTAGTAAAATATGATGTAAAAGATCCGATGTATCATACTCAAGCGATAATATTAGCACCATCAAGTCTTTGCTTGGTAAGTTATTTTAACTTTATACAAAATCCAAACTCAGCAATAGTTTATGGATTATACATTGTAGTTTTATTATCATTAGTATTTGTTTTATACAAAATGCCAAAATTCTTTAGTTTTAAGTTTAATCCTGGATTTGCAGGACTTACTTTCCCAATGGCTATAGGAATTGTAGCATCCGTAAAAATGAGTGGTTTTTTAGAAGCTAATGGATATACTACTTTATCAATAATTGTAAAAGAATTATCAGGTGTTCAAATTTATATAACAACGGCAATAATATCATTTGTTTTATTTAATTTTATGAAAATGTTAGTGAATAGTTATAAAAAATAAGTAAACTAAAAATAATTGTTAAAACTTAACCGAATAGGAGAATAAATATATGAAGAAAATTCAATCTACTTGTAACTTATGTGCATTAGCTTGTAACATAGATTTTTATGTTGAAGGTGAAAAAATAATAAAAGTAAGTCCAACAAAGCATTATCCTGTTAATAAAGGTTTTTGCTGTATAAAAGGATTAAATTTAGATAAACAACAAACTAAAGTTAAAAAAAGCATATATCCTCTTTTAAAAGATGAAAATGGAAATATAAAAGAAATATCTTGGGAAGAAGGATTTAAAGTATTTGTAAAGAAAATGACTGATATTCAAGAAAAGTACGGGAAAGAAAGTGTAGCTTATATAAGCACAGGTCAGATGACAACAGAAGACATGGCTATACTTGGCCATGTAGGTAGAAATTATATGAAGATAAATGGTGATGGAAATACGAGATTATGTATGGCAACATCAGTTGTAGCTCACAAGCAAACCTTTGGATTTGATGCACCTCCATATACTTTAAAAGATGCTGAGCTTTCAGATACATTAATATTTATAGGAGCAAATCCAGTAATAGCTCATCCAGTATTCTGGGGGCGTATAATGGAACATAATAAAGACGCAAATATAATAGTCATAGATCCAAGAAAGTCGGAAACTGCTATGATGGCTAATGAATGGATAGATATAAATCCTAAAGGGGATTTAAGTCTTTTATATACCGTTGCCAATGTATTAATAGAAAATGAATGGATAAATAAAAATTATATAGAAGATAACACTGAAGGCTTCGAAGAATTTAAGGAACATGTAAGTAAATTTACTTTAGATACTGTTTATGAAAAAACTGGTATATCTAAAGAGAGAGTATATAATTTAGCTAAAACAATATATGAAGGAAAAAGAGTTTCGTTATGGTGGACTATGGGAGTTAACCAAAGCTATGAGGGGGTAAGAACAGCTCAAGCAATAATAAACATAGCTTTAATGACCGGAAATATGGGCAAACCAGGCACAGGAGCAAATTCATTAACAGGACAATGTAATGCCATGGGATCAAGAGCATTTAGCAATACTTCAGGATTATATGGCGGAGGAGATTTTGATAATCCAATCAGAAGAAAAGCAGTATCAGAGGCTTTAGAGGTAGATGAAAGTATACTTGCTACAAAACCAACTATTCCATACAATGCAATAATAGAAAAAGCTATAGCTGGAGAAATAAAAGGGTTATGGATACTATGTACTAATCCAAGACATTCTTGGGCAAATAATGACGAATTTAGAAAGGCGGCACAGAATCTTGAATTCCTAGTTGTTCAAGACATATATTCAGATACACATACAGCACAGTTGGCTGATTTATTTTTACCATCAGTGCCTGCAATTAAAAAAGAAGGAGTACTAATAAATACGGAACGAAGATTATCTAAAGTTAATCCAGTTTTACAAAAAGAAGAAGGCGAGCTAAGTGATTATGAAATAATATACAACATAGGTAAACATTTAGGAATGGGAAGCTTACTAGATAATTGGAAAACTCCAAGAGATGCCTTTGAATTATTAAAAAAATGTTCAAAGGGAATGCCTTGTGATATAACAGGTGTTACTTATGAATTACTAGAAGGTCCAAATAAAGAAGGCTCAAAAGGAGTTCAATGGCCATTTAAAGAAGGGGACATTATAAGTGAGGATGAAAGAAGACTCTATGAAGATTGTAAATATTATACACCTTCTAAAAAAGCTAAGTTCCACTTTGAAGATGTAAGAGAAAATCCTATGAAAACAAATGAAGAGTATCCATATATTTTTAACTCAGGAAGAGGAACAGTAGGACAATGGCATACAAATGTAAGAACTAGAGAGATTGATGAAAGTATAAAAATATACTCTGAAAAATCTTATATGTTTATGAATCCAGAATTAGCTAAAGAGTTAAATATAAGCGAAAATGAAAGAGTAAAGGTGAAGTCAATGAATGGAGTTTGTAGTGAATTTGATGTAAAAATAAGTGATACAGTAAAAAAAGATCACTTATATGCACCAATACACTATATAGAAACAAATGCACTTACACCATCTATTTACGATCCATATTCAAAAGAACCATCATTTAAAACAGTACCAGTAAAAATAATGAAAAAGTAAGAGGTAGTAAATATGAAGAGAATAAAAATTGATAGATCTAAATGTGTTGGATGTTTAACTTGTACTACAGCCTGTATCGTATCGCATAATTCTGAAGAAAGTAGAAGTAGAATAACAATAGATTCTAATGGGATATATGCTCCAATTTTCTGTAGACACTGTGATAAACCAGAATGTGTATATACTTGTATGACAGGTGCTATGAGTAAAGATAATGAAGCTGGTCTTGTAAAATATGATAAAGATAAATGTGCTAGTTGCTATATGTGTATAATGGCCTGTCCATATGGTGTATTAAAAGCAGAGAGTACGCTTCACAAAGAGATCATGAAATGTGATGGATGTAAAAGTACAGAAAAAGGTACACCTCAGTGTGTAGAGAAATGCCTTATGAGAGCTATTACATTAGAGGAGGTATAATATTATGAGATTTATAGTTATAGGTGCTTCAGCATCAGGAATTAGTGCAGCAAAAACATTAAGAGAGTTTGATAAAAACTGTGAAATAACATTAATATCAAAGGATGAGTATGTTTATTCAAGATGTATACTACATCATTATATATCTGAACATAGAGATATAGAACAACTTAATTTTACAGATGAAAAATTCTTTGAAAATTATAATATAAACTGGATAAAAGGTGTAGAAGTAAAGAAAGTTATTGATACTGAAAATAAAGTAGTTTTATCTAATAATAAAGTAATTGATTATGATAATTTAATAATAGCTAGTGGAGCATCATCTTTTATACCACCAATAGAAAATTTAAGAGAAGCTAATAATGTTGTAGGACTTAGAAACTTAGATGATGCTATACTTATAAAAGAAAAGGCAAGTAAGGTACAAAGTGTAGTAGTTTTAGGAGCTGGTCTTGTAGGTATAGACGCATTGAGTGGACTACTTCATTATAATATTGAATTAACATTAGTTGAAATGGGTAATAAGATACTTCCCCTTCAATTAGATAACTATACATCAAAAGTATATGAAGATAAATTTAAGGCAAACAATGTACGTATAAAATTAGGAGTAAAAGCTGAAAAGTTACTTATTGATAAAAATAACAATCCAAAAGCATTACTTTTAAATACTGGTGAAAAAATACCATGCGAATTAGTAGTAGTAGCTACAGGGGTAAGGTCTAATTTAACTTTTTTAGAAAATAGCAATGTAGAGTGTGATAGATTTGGATTAATAATAGATACTTTTGGTAAAACCTCTGTAGATAATATATATGGTGCAGGAGATGTTACTGGAAGAAATCCAATATGGCCAACAGCAGTAAAAGAAGGCATAATAGCAGCTAAGAATGCTTTAGGTATAAGTGCGGAGATGACTGACTTTTTTGGAAGTAAAAATACAATGAATTTTTTAGGAATACCGACATTATCATTAGGTATGGTAGAAGTAGAAGATAAAAGTTATAATATAGAGATACAACAATGTGATGGTAATTATAAAAAGATAATTCACAAGAATGGAAAAATATATGGAGCTATAATTCAAGGTGATTTATCTTACGCTGGAGTTTTAACTCAGCTGATAAAAGAAAATATAGATATATCAAGAGTTAAGAAAAATATATTTGATATAGATTATGCA
Organism: Romboutsia sp. Marseille-P6047; assembly: GCF_900604535.1. Classification (NCBI taxonomy): domain Bacteria; kingdom Bacillati; phylum Bacillota; class Clostridia; order Peptostreptococcales; family Peptostreptococcaceae; genus Romboutsia; species Romboutsia sp. Marseille-P6047. The sequence goes on along the minus strand of NZ_UWOT01000014.1, from coordinate 28,484 downwards.
GATTTCTTTAACCTAGAAAAAAACTTAGAATTTAGTTACAATTAATATTTTTATAGTTATACGGGTATGATTTTAGGAGGTAAGAAGTGGCAAAAGTAATTAATATAGTAGGCAGCTGCTCTAATGTTGGAAAAACCTTTGTAATGGAAGGCATTATAAAAGAACTTAAAGCTAGAAATTATAAAATAGCCACAATAAAACATGATGTACATGGATTTGATATAGATCATGAAGGAAAAGATACATATAAACATAGACAAGCGGGAGCAGATACTGTTATAATATCTTCAAAAAATAGATATGCAAAAATAAAAGAATTAAAAGAAGAAATGAATTTAAATGAAATTATAAAAGATATACATAGTGAAAATGATATTATATTAGTTGAAGGTTATAAGAGGAGTTCACTTAGAAAAATAGAAATTTATAGAGATAAAATAAGTAAATCTATAATTTCACCGAAGGAAAAATTAGTAGCTATAGCTAGTGATATACCATTTAATTATGGGGATATAGCTGTAATAAACAAAAGCAACTTTAAAGAGCTAGCTGACTTAATAGAAAAAGAAGAAGATTATAAAATTGAAAATTAATTGATTATATTTTCTTGAGCATAGTAACCTAAAGATAATACTATGGACGCTATGCCTGAATTAATTTAATTCACAGGGTAATTTTTGAAAAGAAATTATCTCCACATTTTGGGAAGGAAAATAAGCATCAAATTATTATAAATGCTGTATTAATTTGAATGATAAGGCTTATTACTTGTACAAAAAAGTAATAAGTTTTTATTTTTTAGGGGGATTTTCACTTGAAGAAAGCGAATTTTTACATATAATTAAATATTTTGATATATAAATTAAAATTATGTGAAAAGAGGATAAAAATGAAATCATTTATAAGTTTAGAAGAAAGTTTAGAAATACTCAATTCTAATATTGAAAAGTGTGAAAAAGAAAAAGTATTCATACTTGATGGCATAGGTAACATAATTGCAGAAGATATTTACTCAAAAATCAATAATCCACCTTTTGATAAATCAGCTATGGATGGATATGCTATAAATATTAAAAATATTAATGAAAACTCTAGATATAAGGTAATAGGGGAAGTTTTTGCAGGAGATGTATTTAAAGGTGAAGTAAGAGAACATGAAGCTGTGAAAATTATGACTGGAGCACCAATACCTAAGGGATGCAATGGTGTAATAAAAAAGGAAGATGTATTAAGTGAAAATGAATATATAACACTCCTAAAAGATATAGAAAAAGATGCAAATATATGTTTTAAGGGAGAAGATATAAAGGAAAATCAAATTTTGATAAGATGTGGAAAGAAGTTAGAGTATTCAGATATAGGAATACTTTCAAGTTCTGGTATAAAAGAAATTACAGTTTATAAAAAACCTAAAATAGCTTTTTTGACCACAGGAAATGAAGTATTTGATATAGATAAAGAATTAGAAGAAGGAAAGATATATAATAGCAACAAGTATAGCATATTAGCAAGGATTTTAGAATTAGGTTTTAATTGTGAGTATATAGAGCACTCTGACGATAATGCTTATGATATAGGAAGTAGAATAAAAGAGTTATCTAACAAAGTAGATTTAATAATAACAACAGGGGGAGCTTCTGTAGGAGATAAAGATTTATTAAAAGAGGCTATTGATATGATAAATGGCGAAAAGTTATTTTGGAAAATAACGATAAAGCCAGGTTCAGCCGTATTAGCTAGTAAATTTAATCAAACACCTATAATAAGTTTATCTGGAAATCCAACAGCAGCTTTAACAACTTTTGAACTTTTAGTTAAACCCATATTAGAAAAGCTTAGTGGAAAAGATGAAATATCTATAAATAGAGAAAAAGCTGTACTTAGTGATTATTATAATAAATGTAGTAAACAAAGACGATTTTTAAGAGGTAAAGTATTTCATATAGATGAAAAGCAATATGTATCTATAACTCAAGTTAAAAGTGGAAATGGTATTTTATCATCTACTTTGGATTCAAATTGCTTAATTGAGATAGAAAAGGGAAATATAGGGTTAAAAAAAGGAGAAATAGCAACGATTATTAAGTTATAGGAGGAGTGTTATGTTATATAAATAACACTAAAGACGATGATAGACCAATTTGGAAGAAATATAGATTACTTAAGAATATCAGTTACAGATAATTGTAATTTAAGATGTATTTATTGCATAGATGAAAATAATATTTCTTTTTTAAAAGAAGATAAAAAGCTTACCCATGATGAAATATATAAAGTAGCTAAAGAATGTTCAAATCTAGGAATTAGAAAAATTAGGATAACAGGAGGAGAACCTTTAGTAAGAAAAGATATAAATGACTTATTATATAAATTAAATAGTATAGATGGAATAGATGAAATATATATAACAACTAATGGAGTATTATTAGGTGAAAAAATAGAAGAATTATATAAAAATGGACTTAAAGGTGTTAATATAAGTTTAGATTCATTAAAAGAAGATAGATTTGAAAATTAACTAAATTTAATAAGTTAAATGATGTGTTAATATCAATAGATAAGGCTATAAGTCTTGGTATAAAGGTTAAAATAAATACAGTAATAGTTGATGAAATAAATAAAGATGAAATACTAGATTTTGTTAATTTAACAAAGTATATGGATATAGATATTAGATTTATTGAACTTATGCCAATAGGTGAAGGTAAAAAGCATAAAGGCATAAAAAATGATGAAATTATAGAAATAATAAAATCTAATTTTAAAAACATTCACGAAGAAAAAAGAGTAAAGAGTAGCGGGCCTGCTTTTTACTTAAAAATAAATAACTATAAAGGTAAAATAGGATTTATTAGTCCAATATCGAATTGTTTTTGTGATCAGTGCAATAGAATTAGATTAACATCAGAAGGTTTTTTAAAGAAATGTCTTCATTATAATTATGGAGTAGATTTAAGAAAGCATTTGAGATCTGATATTTCTGAAAATGAACTTAGAAAAATAATACAAAAGACTATATTTGATAAACCAGAAAAGCATTTATTTATGGATCTATGTGATGATAAAGAAAATAAGTATATGAATAGCATTGGAGGATAACATTATGGGTGAGATATTAGCAATTTGTATAAGTGAGAAAAAGGGTACATTAAAAAATGAAATTAATGAAGCTAATTTTATAGAGGATTTTGGAATTGAAAATGATGCTCATGCTGGTAAATGGCATAGACAAGTTAGCTTATTAGGGTTTGAAAAAATTGATGCATTTAGAAAAAAAGGTGCTAATGTAGATTTTGGTGCTTTTGGAGAAAATTTAGTTGTTGAAGGAATAGAGCTTGAAAAACTTCCTATAGGTCAAAAGATACAAATAGGAGAGGTGCTTTTAGAGGTTACTCAAATAGGTAAAAAGTGCCATGACAAATGTCAGATATATTATCAAGTAGGAGAATGTATAATGCCTAGAAATGGTATATTCACAAAGATATTATCTGGAGGAAGAGTTAAAGTTGGAGATAAGTGTGAATTAGTTTAGATAAAGTGAATAATACCCCATATTAAATAGAATAATAAAAGTATTAAGTTTTAAATAAAAGGAGAATTAATATGGGATTAGAAAAAGAAAAATATTTAAAAATTAGAAAAGCTCAAGCACAAGGTGTTAGAACAGTTGAAGAACTTAAAGAAATAGAATCATTATTAAGAAATGCCTGTGCATGTAAAAATGTAACCATAGATGAAGTTGTAAAAGCGGTTGAAAATGGTGCAGATACTGTTGAAAAAGTTGGTGAAGCTACTAAAGCAGGTACTGGATGCGGTAGATGTAAAGGAATAATATCTGACATTATAGAAAATAAAAGATAATTAATATAATAAAAATCCTTATGAAAATATATGTAATCATAAGGATTTTTATTATTTTATTTACGAAAAATGATGAGTTTTAAATAATTATATGAAAATAAGGGATAATAATCATATAGATTTATAGAATTTTTGAAAATATATATATAGTTTTGAAAAGGAGAAACATATGAAGCAATACACTTTTAAAAATAGAGACGACGTTGTAGAATTTTTAGATAATCATAATTTTAAATACTATATTCCAAGATTAAGAGAATATATGAGTAACATTAAAGATGAACTTAAATATTATTATATAGAAGTATCAAACTCTGAAGAAGTAGAAAATTGTTATATTGTATCTATTTCAGGAGAAAGAGAATTTAAAGAAAACTTTTTTGATATTAATAAAGTTGATGAGTTTAAAGATACTGCTTACAACATAGAATATAGAGATAGTAAATATAAAGAAGGAATAGAGCATGACTACTTTTAAAATATGTAATGTAAAATGTTACTTTTACAATTCAATAAACTGTATTTTATTATACTTAAATTGAATGTAATTAAGATTAGTAGTACTTAAATATAAAAATAGAATCAGCATAATCAGGTACTGATTCTATTTTGTAATATGATAATTTTTATATAACTTACTTAAATATTACATGCAACAAATAAAGCAACTATGAGTATTATCTTTTTTATAGTTCTTATATTTAGACTCCAACCTACACAATAACATCTTTATATTTATCTTATGACTCATAATATAAGTATGTTTTATAACATATAATCTATTATAATTAATAATATAGTAGAAGCTGGTTTATATCACTTGCATTGGCTGTTGTAATTAATATATTAATAAATAAAATTTAACATCCTATATTTTTTATATTAAGAGTGAAATATCAATTCATATACACATAAATACATTACTAAAAACACTTATGAATGACTTTTGTGAAAATGTATCTGTTTTATTAGGAAATCACTAATGAGTAGATATTACGTCAGTAATTTAGTTATACTTAGCATGAAACTAATATTGTGACTATATAAAATATATGTTATTTAATTCCCAGTAGAATGTATTCTATATTATAAATTAAATTTCAAAAATTACATAAAAAAGACAAATAACGACATAAAAAAATAGATTTATATGATAAAATTTATATAAAAGTAGGGGGGTATATATGTATATGATAGGCAAAAAACATACAAAAAATGAAAATACGTTACTAATTTATATTATTTTAAGTATGATACTATTATCAATTACTCTTATTGTAAATGTATTTTTTAAAGATAATATTGAAATTGATTATTTAAGTTCGACATTACAATTCATAAAGCTATTCAACGTTATAATTTCTATACTAGGTGTAGTTAGCTGTTTAGTATCATATAATAGAAGTAAATATAATGATATGTTTATTACATCATTAATGTATATAGGACTAGCAGTTGGAATATTATTTGGCCAGATAGATTATTTACCGTTTTATCATGATGAATTAAAACTGTCTACATATATAGTTGTTTCATCTTCTTTACTTAGAATTTTTTTACTTACACTTTCTGTATTACCAGAAAATAAATTGAAAAATAAAATAAATAATAATAAACTTATTTCAGTTTTAATTACTATATTTTTAACTATAATACTTGGAACATTTGAAAGAAAGATAACTACGATATATAGTTCACAATACAGTAATAATTTTTTGATAGTATATAATATTTTTTTAATAATCATTTATACTACCTGCTCAATAAAATTACTTACTGAATTGAAGAAAATGAGTATATGTTTGTAGTTTTAAGCTCAAGTATATTTATCCTGCTATAAAAGCTGCTTATGCTATATACATATCAAATAAGTTAACATTTTATACTAAATTAATATCAGTATCGCTAACATATATATGTTTTTTTATTATTATCATAGGAGCATTAATTGAATTATTTATGTATATATCTAGAACTAATGCACTGAATGATAGATTAAGGATATTTCACAGTTTAGCAGAGAATAATAATCACAGTTTTACTCTAATATTCGATGAGGATACAAACTTATTCTATGTTAATGATAAAGTAAAAGAGTATTACGAATGTAATAATGATATTAATAAATTAGAATTAATTTTTAAAGAAAAAATTAACTCTATTGATAAGCAAAGAGATATTATAGAAGCATTAGAGCTAAATAACTCATGGAGAGGGATAATAAAGAGTAGAAAATATGATAAAACTATAGATTGTTGTGTTCAGCCAATTAACTTAGCAAAAAATAAAAAATATATAGCTGTTACATATATAGATATAACAGAAGCTGTTAAAAATGAGTTAGAAGTAGAAAAACTTAGACTGTATGATAAAGAAAAAAGTGAATTTATAGCTAATATTTCTCATGAACTAAAAACACCATTAAATTTATTTTATTCATCTATTCAATTATTAGATAAATTTATTGAAATAGATGAAATAGACTTTAAGCTTATTTACAAAAAATATAATAAAGTATTACATACAAATTGTGATCGAATGACAAGGTTAGTAAACAATATTATGGATTTATCTAAGATAGATATAGGTGTTTTAAAAGCTGATTTTAAAAATTATAATATAATATCTATTGTAGAAGATGTAACTTTATCTGTTGTAGAATATGCATCACTAAAGAATATAAATATACAATTTGATACAGATGAAGAAGAGCAAATAATAAAATGTGATGCTTATATGATAGAGAGAGTTATGCTTAACCTATTGTCAAATGCAATTAAATTTTCTAGTGAAAATGCAAATATTTTTGTAAATATACTAACAAATAAAAAATGGATTGAAATAAATGTAACAGATGAAGGAATAGGAATCTCTAAAGAAAATCAAAATATAATATTTAATAAATTTGTGCAAATAGATAAATCATTTACAAGAGCAAATGAAGGAAGTGGCATAGGTTTAAGTATAGTACAGTCTATAATAAATCTTCATGAAGGAATTATAAATGTAGAGAGTGAGCTAAATAAAGGTACAGTATTTAGAATAGTATTACCGAATAAATGCATAGAAAATAAAAGTTCAACTATATACAATGTTGATAATTATAAAGTAAAATTGGAATTATCAGATATATATGAGGTTAGTATATAGTAGATATTTAAAATAATAAAAAATATGAAGGATATATCACTTTTATAAGTGCTAAATTCTTCATATTTTTTATTCTAACATATACGAGAGTATTTACATTTATAATAAAGTAAATTATTATATGAGTAAAATCAATTTGATATAAGAGATTATAAAATGGAACTAATGAAAATAAAGGCATTATGTGATGAAACCCGAATTAGGATTATAAATATTTTAAGCGATGGTACGCTTTGCGTATGTGAAATAGAGTCAATATTAGAAATAAGTTAATTAAGTGTATCAAGATATTTAAATAAATTGATGAATGCAAACTTAGTAACTTATTATAAAATAAATGATGATATATTAAAGAATCATGAATTTATAAATTTTATACTAGAGGAAGAATTGAAACAAGATGAAAAGTTAAAAAAATGACTATAAAATACTTCAATGCTATAACAATGCTGGACTTAACTGTGAAAATATAGAAAAAGTATATAAAGAAGAGAAATAGATTGGACTTAAAAGAAGATTACAGTTTGGAGGAAATAATATGGTCTATAAATTTAAAGCAATAATACAAAATAGGCAAGATAAAGATGCTACTTATATAGAAATACCATTTGATGTAGAAAAAGAATTTGGATCAAAAAGAGTAAAGGTAAAAGCGACTTTCGATGGAATAAAATATAGAGGATCTATTGTAAAAATGGGTACCCCTTGTTACATTATAGGTATTACTAAAGATATAAGAAAGCAAATTAGTAAAGATGCAGGAGACAACGTATTTGTTGAAATAGAAAAAGATGAAGAAATTAGAGTAGTTGAATTACCAGATGATTTTAAATATGCTCTTATTGAAAATGAATTTGCTATGAAATTTTATGATAGTTTATCATATTCATCCAAAAGAAAATATGTACAATGGATAGATAGTGCTAAAAAAGTTGAAACAAGAGAGAAGAGAATAGTTGAAGCAGTTTCAAAATTAGAAAATAAAATTAAACTTTAAATAATATATAAAGTACTAAAGGTTTATTTATAACCTTTAGTACTTTATAATATTTCTTTTTATAAGTTCTTTTTTTACACTTGGATAAGAATCTAAGTTAGTATGTGGTAGAAAGCTTGCAGCTCTCATTTTTCCAACAAAGTCTGTAGCATTACTAAGTTGTAAATACTCTATATTATTTTTTATTTCATAAATATCATTTAATAAATATCTATTAGTAAGTAAATTATATGCACCTTTTAAAGATGTATTTCCTGGGCAAATTATTTTATTGGATTCTAAATCAGGATATATACCGATTGTTATAGCAGCGTTTAGATTTAAATGCGTTCCAAAAGCACCAGCTATATAAAATAAATCTAAATCATTTATATCTAGGCCTATCTCCTCTAATAAATAAGCTACCATTGTATTTGCAGCTGCTTTAGTTTTTAAAAACTGCTTTATATCATTTTGAGTAAAAGTTAGACTTATACCATTGAAACTCTCTTCCTGAGATACATATTCAACAGCATAATCATTTTCAAATTTAATTATTGATGGTGAATTATTAGGAAGTAAAGTTCCTGCAAAATCAATACATTTATTTAAAAATAGTTCTGAAATTAAATCAACTATTCCTGAACCACAAATTCCTTTAGGCTTTTCATTATTAATAGTCGTATATATAATTTTATTATTTATGATTTTTATACTATCAATAGCTCCAGTAGTAGCTCTCATACCATACTTACTAATTCCACCTTCTAGTGCAGGTCCAGCAGCACCTGCAGCTGCAACAAGAAAATCTTTATTTCCTATAACTAACTCACCATTTGTGCCTATATCTATAAAAGCTGATAATTTATCTTTTTTATGAATACCAGTATATAAGAGTCCGCTTATAATATCTCCACCTAGATAATTTGCTACAGATGGAAAACAGTAAACATATCCATTTATGGGCAAATCTAAATCTTTTCCATAAATAAATCCACAGTCATTGAGTACAGGTGTAAATGGATATTGGAAAATTGTCCATGGATCGAGTCCTAATAAGAAATGTATCATAGTTGTATTTCCTGCAATAGTCATTATAGGACACTCTCTTACATGTATATTAGTCTTATTTTCTAGTGAACTTAGTAATTCTTTTAGGCTTTCTATAGTTATATTTTTAATTTCTTCTAATCCATATTTATTTTCCTTTGTATAAAATATTCTACTTAAGATATCATCACCATATTTAATTTGTTTATTAAATACACTTTCTTCTGCAATTATATATCCATTATTTAAGTTAATTAATTGCATTATTATTGTTGTACTTCCCAAATCTACAGCCAGTCCATAATGTTCATTTGTTGTATCGTTTTCTTCTATTCTTGTAATTATCCAGTCATTTTCTCTTTTAACCATAGTAACTGTGATTTTAAAATTATTATTACGACACAATGGATATAAGGATTTTGTTATATTGTATGGCATTATAACATTTTTATATTTAGCATTTAAAAAATTTAATATCCTATCCTTATCTCCAGTTGTATCATTACTATCAGGGATATTTAGTTCTAGGTATATCTTTTCACTTAATGATTTCAATATTTTCACCTCTATTAATTTTAGTTCACATTATAAATAATAGTATAAAATTTATAATATCTCAGTAATTTTGTTATTAATAAGTTTTTGTAATTGTTTTGATATAAATTTAATAATGCTCATATGTTAGAATTTAATTAGAAAAAAATAAAAATTTGTGGAATAGTAAAAGAATATGTATAAATATCGTATTAAGATGAAAAGGTGGTGATTATAATGGGAGGTTTTACTAGAATATCAATGATAGCAATGACGATATAAGCAACTTTTTAGTTTTTTATATCTGTAGTAATTATAAAGTTAAGGTGGAAAAAGGAATAGAAAAATATCAAATAAATTTAACATATATATGTAATTAATGGATATAGGTAAGTTTTTATAAAAAACTAACTATACCTTTAGAAATTATTATTTAATAGATTCATAATCTATTTTAGATTCTTCATCAGTTACCTCAATTTTAAATATAACAGGTCTAATACCATCGTTATATGAGCAGATTGCAATTCATTTATTGTCTATCCAATCATCATAGTAAAACTCTTCACTACCATGAGATAAAGCAAATACATATTGATACATCACCTTCTATGCTTCATCACATGATCCTTCAGGATTTGCATAGTCCCCGTAAAGTATATCTCCAACTTTATATATAGGGCAGTTTCCTAGATTCTTATATCCATACTTTTTTGATAAATCTTCGTGAAATGTTGTTTTTAAAACTTCTATTTTACACTTTTTCATAAAAAAAGCCTCCTAATAAATATTAAAAAATGAGCATGAAAAAATATAATAAATCTGATTTAATTAATGTTAAGTGATAAGATTCTTAATAATCAACTACAAGACTTAGAAAGAGATGGGATTATTATACGAAAAGAATACCTTCAAATTCCTTCTAAGGTTGAGTATTCACTTTCAAAAAGATGTTTATCATTAATGCCTATTTTAGAGTAAATGTGTAAATGGGGTGAAAATAATAGAGATAATAGTTATTAAAAATATAAGTTTTTTTATTGAACTTTAGGTATATAATAAATATTAGTAAATTAAAATATAAGTATATTATATACTTAAAGGAGAAAAGCATAATGAATAGTGGACAAGAGAAATTCTTTAATTTTATAATTGAAAGAGTTGATGTACAAAATCAAAATAAAGCAAAAAAATTATTAAATGAAAGCTTCTCAAAGCAAGATTAAGGAACTTTTAACAAAGAATATATGATAAGCTTTATTCCAAGAATGTTACAGTTAATCAAACCTGAATGTATAGAAGAAGTAAAAAATATAATGACTAATCATAAAGCTTAAAATGGTAAAAAGTATATATAAGTTATTATCTAGTTTTTGTACATAGTAAAGTAAATTTAAAATAAAAAAATCCTACAAAATACTTGTTGGATTTTTTTATTTTAATTATAATATACAATGCTATTTAAATAATTGTTAAAATTACTCATAAAGTAGTTTATAAAACTTATTTAAGGGTATTATCAAATTTATATAATAATGGAAGGAAATTATAGTATGAAAAAATTATTGAAATTATTAAGTTTGTCAATATGTACAATAATTGTTGCTACATCTTTTGTAGGATGCAGTAAAAATTATACAGAAGAAATAAACTTTTTCAACTATGGAGAAAACATAGACGATGAAACAATAAAAGAATTCGAAAAAGAGTACGGCATAAAAGTAAATATGGAAACTTTTGATGATATGGAAGCAATGTATCAAAAAGTTAGCAGTGGAGCAGTTAAATATGATGTTATATTAGTATCAGATGCATTAATGCCAAGAATGATTTCTAAAAATCTTATACAGAAGTTAAATAAGGATAACATACCTAATATATCTCAAATGGATGAAAATTATTTAGATTTAGATATAGACCCAGGTAATAAGTACTCAGTTCCATATATGTTTGGAACAGTAGGCCTTATATATAACAAAGATGTAGTAAAAGAAGAAGTAAATAGTTGGGACATATTGTGGAATGAAAAATATAAAGGCAAAATATTTATGTTTGATACATATAGAGATACAATAGGAGTAGCGTTAAAGAAACTTGGATATTCTTTAAATTCAACTAACCCAGAAGAATTAAAAGAAGCAGAAACATTATTATTAGAGCAAAGAAAACTAGTTGATCCAATATATGGTGTAGATAATGGAACAGTAATGATTCCAGCTGGAGAAAGTGATATAAATATGATATGGTCTGGAGAAGGATTAAATCTTCAAGAAGAAAATCCAAACCTAGTTTATGTAGTCCCAGAGGAAGGAGCAAACTTCTGGATTGATAGTTTATGTATACCATCAAATGCTAAAAATGTAGAAGCTGCGGAGAAGTTTATAAATTTTGTAAGTGATAAAGAAAGTGCATTGAGAATAGCAGATGAGATAGGATATACAACACCAAATAAGGAAGCTAGAGAAATGCAACCAGAAGAAGTAAAGAATAATCCAAATGCATATATGACTTCAGAAATAATGGATAGATGTGAAATTTATGCAGATTTTACATTAGATGTTAAAAAGATGTATGATGAAGTTTGGTTAAATATAAAATCAAATGATTAATATATGTGAGGGAAGATTAAATATCTTTCCTTATTTTTATGCTATAATTTAATTCAAATGAGCTTAGGAAACTAGAGATAAAAAAGGGGGAAGGCTTATATGCCAATAAGAATACCAAAAGAACTACCAGCATTTGAAGTTCTATCAAATGAAAATATATTTGTAATGAATACACAAAGGGCTAACACACAAGACATTAGGCCTTTAAAAATAGGAATATTAAATCTTATGCCTATAAAAATTCAAGCAGAAAATCAACTTTTAAGGTATTTATCAAATACACCACTTCAAGTAGAAATAACATTACTTCAAACTAGAACTTATAAGTGTAGCCATACACCAATAGAACACTTAGAAAAATTTTATAGATATATAGATGATGTAAAAGATCAAAAGTTTGATGGGCTAATTATAACTGGAGCACCAGTAGAGAAAATGGAATTTGAAGATGTTGAATATTGGGATGAGTTAAAAGAAATAATGGAGTGGACTAAGAGCAATGTATTTTCAACAATGCATATATGTTGGGGGGCTCAAGCTGCACTTTACTATCATTATAATATTGAAAAATATACTTTAGATAAAAAATTATTTGGAGTATATAAACATTGGAATAACTGCCAGTATGAAAATTTGACAAGAGGATTAAATGATATATTTTATGCTCCACACTCAAGACACACATCAATAAAAAGAGAAGATATAGAAAATATAAAAGAATTAGATATATTGTCAGAATCTGAGGAAGCTGGAGTATTTATAGTAGCAAGTAATGATAGAAGGCAAATATTTATAACGGGTCATTTAGAGTATGATAGAGATACTTTAAAAAATGAATACTTTAGAGATTTAAATAAAGGTCTTGAAATAGAAATTCCTATGTACTACTTTGAAAATGACGATGTAAACTCTATACCTAGAGTTAATTGGAGGGAAAGTGCTAATATAGTATTTGGAAATTGGCTAAACTACTGTGTATATCAAGATACACCTTATAATATTAATGACATAGGAATTAATTTGGTTAAAGTAAAATAAATTTTATATAAATAAAATAAATAAGTTTGTTGCATGATGATATAATGTAAAATACAATATACTTAATTAAATAAACTTAAATGAAATCTTATTTAGAGAGGTGGAGGGATAGGCCCTATGAAACCCAGCAACCAGTATTAAAAATATATGGTGCTAATTCCTACTTATGTATTATTCATAAGAAAGATAAGAGAGTATGCTTTGGAAATTAGGCCCTCTTTTATAAAAGAGGGTTTTATTATTTTTTTTATATATTATAGGGGGCATTAAGAATGGGAAATAGAAAATTAGGATTTGATACAATACAAGTTCACGGAGGACAAAATCCAGATCCAACAACAGGTTCTAGAGCTGTGCCAATATATCAAACTACATCTTATGTATTTAACAGTGTTGAACACGGAGCAAACTTATTTTCACTTAAAGAAGAAGGTAATATTTATACAAGGATTATGAATCCGACAACAGATGTTTTTGAACAAAGAATGGCACTATTAGAAGGCGGAGTAGGTGCAGTTGCGGTAGCATCAGGTTCAGCAGCTATAACTTATGCTATTTTAAATATATTAGGATCAGGAGATGAAATAGTATCAGCAGGAACTTTATATGGAGGTACTTTTAACTTATTTTCTACAACGCTGCCAAGACTTGGAATCAAGACCACATTTGTAGACTGCGATAATCCTGAAAATTTTAAGCATGCTATTAATGAAAATACTAAAGCTTTATACATTGAAACTATAGGTAATCCGGTAATAAATATAGCGGATATAGAAGCTATTGCAAAAATTGCACATGAAAATAATATACCACTTATAGTTGATAATACTTTTGGAACACCATATTTAGTTAAGCCCTTTGAATTTGGTGCAGATATAGTAGTTCACTCAGCTACAAAGTTTATAGGTGGTCATGGAACGTCTATAGGAGGGGTTGTAATTGATTCTGGGAATTTTGATTGGGAAGGTAGTGGTAAATTTGATGTCCTTGTGGAGCCAGATTCAAGTTATCATGGTATGAGCTACACAAAAGATGCATGTAAAGCAGCCTACATTACTAAATTAAGAGTCCAACTTTTAAGGGATACAGGTGCTTGTATAAGTCCATTTAATTCATTTTTATTATTACAGGGGCTTGAAACCTTATCACTAAGACTTGATAGACATGTTAGTAATACTAAAAAAATAACAGAATATCTAATTAATCACTCACAAGTATCATGGGTAAATTATCCTGGCCTTAAAGATAACAAATATTATGAGCTAGCTAGTAAATATTGTCCTAAGGGACCAGGTTCTATATTTACATTTGGAATAAAAGGTGGAGTCAAGGCTGGTAAAGTATTTATAGAGTCATTAAAAATTTTCTCCCACCTGGCAAATGTTGCCGATGCAAAATCTCTTGTTATACATCCAGCAAGTACAACTCATGCTCAATTAAATGAAGAAGAACAAAAACTAGCAGGTGTTTCACCAGATATGATAAGGGTATCTGTTGGTATAGAAGACGTAGAGGATTTAATTGCTGACTTAGAAAATGGTTTAAAAAAAGCAAGCGAAATTTGTTTAGAAAAAATTGCTGATTAAAAAATAGTCAAATATAAGTTTACCATTAAAAATAGTAACTATACTAGATATTAAACTTCTAGAGTAGTTAATATTTTTATAAATTATATAAGAAGATGATATTGAAGGAAATCATAAAAAGAAACATTGAAAATAAAACGTAGATAAAAAACTAAATATGTTTAAGAATATTAGATAAAGTATATATAAATACTAAATATAAAACTATTAAAGATAAAAGGAATAAGGATTATGACTAAGGAAAAAAGACGTATAATAATAGATTTTGAAGTATTATCCAAAGGTGGGTTTTGGATGTGTTGTATGAAAGATTATAAGACAAAAAAGGAACATACAATAATAAACAATAGGGATGAACTTATAAGAGTTTATAATAAAAATAAAAATTCAATTTGGGTTGGATATAATATAAAAGGATATGATCAATGGATACTAAAGGCAATTATAGCAGGATTGAATCCTTGTGAAGTATCAGATAAGCTTATAGAACAAAAAATATCAGGATGGCAAATTGATAGAAACTTACATAAAATCCCATTATATATTTTTGAAATAAATGATAATTTTAGAAGTTTAAAAGAGCTTGAATTATTTATGGGAGAAGATATAAGGGAAAGTACAGTATCTTTTGATTTAAATAGATATCCAAATGAAGAAGAAATTAAAGAACTTACTACATATTGTCTACATGATGTTAGAATGACTACAAAAGTATTTGAAGAAGTTTATTATAAATATGAAGCTCAGCGTGGTCTTATAGAGTATTTTAATTTAGATGAAATTATGTTTAATAAAACAGAGGCTCAGCTAAGTGCATACATATTAGGAGCAAAAAGGCCTAACTACGACAGAAATGATACTAATGAGTTTGAGATAATAGATACAATAAGGCTTAGTAAATACAATGATATAAAGAAGTGGTATGAAGATTATAATAATAGAGATTTGAAAAAGTATCTAAGAACCACTGTATATGGAATAGAAACCGATTTTGGATGGGGAGGACTTCATTCTGCTAGAAAAAAATATGAGGCTAAAGATTATATTGTTAATTCTGATGTAAGTTCTTTTTATCCATCTATAATGATAGAATATAACCTTAATAGTAGGAATGTAAAAAATCCAGATAAATATAAGGAAATAAGAGATACAAGATTTAATTTAAAAAAAGAGAAAAATCCAATAGAGAAGTCTTTGAAAATAGTTTTAAATAGTGCATATGGAGCTTGTATGGATGCAACTAATGATCTTTATGACCCAAGACAAGGAACAGCTATTTGTGTAAATGGTCAACTTTTATTATTAGATCTTATAGAAAAAGTTGAATTAGAATTTAAGGATAATGCTCAGTTTATACAAGGAAATACAGATGGTGTTATGTTTAAGTTTAATTCTAAAGAAGATGTTAATAGATATTTAGAAATATGTAAAACTTGGTGTGAAAGAACTAAAATGGAACTTGAACACGATTTTATTAAAAAAATAATACAAAAAGACGTTAATAATTATGTATACATCAAAGAAAATGGAGAGGTAAAGAGCAAAGGTGCTTATGTAAAAAAATTGAGCATAATAGATAATGATTTACCAATAGTTAATAAAGCTATAAAAGAAAAATTAATTAATAATATTGATATTGAAGATACAATTAATAATTGTAATAAGCTTATAGAGTTTCAAAAGTGCGTAAAAATAACGGGAAAATATAGCCATGCAGTACATGGAGATGAAAATATAAATTTAAAAGTACTTAGGGTATTTGCTAGTAAAAGATACTTTGATTATCCTATTATGAAGATGAAGGGTGATAATAAGTTAGAAAAAATAAGTTATACTCCAGATAGAGTATTTATAGATAATAGTAATATTAAAGATAAAGAAGTACCTGAAAATCTTGATAAATCATGGTATATATCATTAGCAAAGGAAAGACTTGATAGCTTTGTTCCAGAAAATACTATTACCTTATTTGATTTTTTAGATATGACTCAAAATTAAAAGTTAAAATGATAGGGGTATAAATATGGTATTTTAATGAATATTTATTTAATATTATATTTTATAAAGGGGAGTGAGTTATGTCAAATAAAAGTAGAATATTAATAAATAGGGATGGATTTACATCTAAGTTAGGATTTATACTTGCGTGTGTAGGTTCAGCGGTAGGTATGGGTAATATATGGATGTTTCCATATAGAGTAGGTCAATTTGGAGGAGCAACATTTCTTATACCGTATTTATTATTTGTTGTATTATTAGGATATACAGGTCTTATAGAAGAGTTTGCATTTGGGAGAATGACTCAAACTGGTCCTATAGGATCTTTTGATTATGCAATGAAATCTAGAGGATATAAAGGAGGAAGTGTATTTGGAATAATTCCAGTTCTAGGAGCATTTGGTATAGCTGTAGGATACGCAGTAGTCGTGGGATGGTTTATTAAATTTTTAGTAGGTTCTATAACTGGTGATATGCTAAGAACTCTAGATTCTGGAGTTTATTTTGGAGAAATATCCGGAAATTTTGGGCATCTATAACATCACTTATAAATTTACTTGAAGTTCCAATAGAAGCTTTAGAAAATAAGTTAAATTTAAAAAGAAATACATCTGTTTTTTTAGTTTGTATAGTGACATTTTTAATTGGTATATTTATAGAAAATGGATATATTTTAAGCAGATGGATGGATATTGTATCCATATACATAATACCTTTTGGGGCTTTTATATCTGGAGTGATGTTTTTTTGATTATAGGTATTAAAAAAGCTAAAGCTGAAATAGAAACTGGAGCTAAAAAGCCTCTTGGAATTTGGTTTGAACCTATGGCAAAATATGTATTTGTGTTATTAACATTAATTGTATTAGTAGGTGGGGGAATTCTAGGTGGAATAGGATAAAATTTAAAAATAAAAAGATAAAATGGCATGAATAAGAGTTAGTTATAACTAAAATTCATGCCATCTTTGTATATTTAGACTATTAGATTATAGTGTATTGGAAATTTTCAAATAATAAACGAGTTCCTTCATCTATTTCCAAAGGTAGAAGGGCCCTTGCTATGCTTATTCTTTCCTTATGTTCATCTTCAAGTATAGCATAGTCTCCATTTATTAGTGCAACTATATACTCTCTTGTAATCATATTTTTATCCCCTCTTAAAGTTATATTCATATTATATATTTTTAACTGACAAAAAACAATTAATTTTGGTGTCCTTTTGGTGTTTATTTAAGTATGCTATAATCTTAATATTAAACTCAAAAGAGAGGGTATTTATATGAGTAAAGATAAATTATTACATAATAAAAATACAATATCTATAAAGTATAAAGGTATAGATATTAATGTAAATTTAATATATAGAAAAAGAAAGAATATAACTATACAAATCAAGCCTAATTATGAAGTAAGTATAATAAGCCCTTTAGGCGTTCCTAAAAAACTTTTAAAGAATTTTTTAATTGAAAAAAGTGATTGGATTTTAAAGAAGTTTGATGAGTATAAAGAGGTTGAGCATATATATAAAGAAAAAGAGTTTGTAGATAATGAAAAGTATATGTACTTGGGAAAAGAATATAATTTAAAAATTATTATCGATGAGAATGAAGAAGTATTTATAGATAATGACTTACTTATAGTAAGGGTAAAAAATACTGAAAAAGAATATATCAAAAATAAACTAAAGCTTTGGTATAAAAAAGAAAGTGAAAGAATAGTAATTGAAAGGTTAGTTTATTGTAGAGAACACTGTAGCATGATGATGAGGCTAATACCAAGTAAATTAAAGGTCAAGGAACAAAAAAAGAGAGGGGGTACTTGTACATCTAAAAGATCTATATATATAAATTCTAAAATATCTATGGCTAGAAAAGAAGCAATAGATTATATTCTTATACATGAATTTAGTCATTTAGTACATATGAATCATTCAAAAGACTTTTACAGTTTAGTAAAACAAATGATGCCAAATTATAAAGAACAAGAAAAATGGCTTAAAGAAAACTCTTATAAATTAAAGCTTTAAACATATAATTTTAGTAATAGATATGTAAAGGAGGCGTTAGAGTGGCAGATAAGACTAATAGTAGAAAAACTAATTCTAGAAATAGCAATTGCAATACTAATGGTTCAAGTAATAATAGTAATCAAAGTGGTCTAGGATTAGCATCTATTAGTTATGCAGATTTTGTTATTTTATCGTCTACTTTGTCATATGCAATAGCTGAAGAGCTAAATGATGCAGATTTGGATATGCTTATAGCATTTTTTGGTATGATTGTATCTGATTTAGCAATACTTAGAACTAGTCGTGGTATTAACAATGCTCAACAAATATCTACTCAAGAGGAAGAGACAGAATCAGAATCTATAATTGGATCAGAAGATACTTCAACATCATCATCAACTTTAGCATCTGTTGGGAACGTTAGATCTAATTCAAAAAAGAAAAAACGTATAAAAAAGATAAAAAGAAAAAAGAAAAAAGAAAAATAAAAGAAATGAATTAACGTAAAAAAATAAATATTCAGAAAATTTAAATAATACGATTGACATAGATATATATATTGAATATAATTCTATTAACAACAAACAACTTTATTAAAAAAGCAAAGATGGAGACAAAAATACTTAAGTACAATTAATTACAGAGAACCAATTGTTGCTGAGAGTTGGTATTAATTGAAGTATATAATGATCACTCCTAAGCTTTCATACTGAAATTATTAGTAAGTATGAACGTATTCCAGCGTTATATGGATAGGGTTAATATATGACCTGAAAAAGAGTGGTAACTATATTTTTATAGTTACAAATAAGGTGGTACCGCGGAAGACAACTTTCGTCCTTATAAGTAAGATAGGTTTGCTTATATTGATGAGAGTTTTTTTTATTTAAAATAGTGAATTATATATAATTAGGAGGTAGTTTTATATGGATAGAAATTTATATGCTAATTTAAATCAAGGAATAGACTCTTTTTTAAGAGTAGCCATGACATTAAGAAGAAAAGAGATAGCTATAAAAGCTATTAGTATGACTACTGATAAATATGAAAATACTGGGATAAAATTAACAATAAATGAAGATAAAACTTCTTTGCAAGAAGTTATAAATTATATGAATAAGTTGTATGATGTAAAAGACTTAAAAGTACAATAGTTAACAGTTAATAAGGGGGATAAAATGAGAAGTGATAAAGTAAAAGAAGGATTAACTAAAGCACCACATAGATCTTTATTTAAGGCAAGTGGGTATACAGATGAAGAGATAGGTAAACCTTTTGTAGGCATAGTAAACTCTTTTAATGAGATAGTTCCAGGTCATATACATTTAAGAGAGTTAACTGAATGTGTAAAAAGAGGTGTTTTAATGAGAGGAGGAACACCTCTTGAATTTCCATCTATTGCAGTTTGTGATGGAATAGCTATGAATCATGAAGGAATGAAATATTCTCTAGTAAGTAGAGAAATTATAGCAGATAGTATAGAAATAATGGTTAAAGCACATGGATTAGATGGTATAGTTCTTATACCAAGTTGTGACAAGGTAGTTCCAGGGATGTTAATGGCTGCAGCAAGGATAAATATACCATGTATAGTTGTAAGTGGTGGACCAATGCTTGCAGGAAATCTTAATGGAAATAGAGTTGATTTGATAACTACTTTTGAAGCTGTTGGAAAAGTTGCTGATAATAAAATTAGTGAAGATGAACTTTTAGATTTAGAAGATGCAGCATGTCCAACTTGTGGTTCTTGTGCAGGTATGTTTACTGCAAACTCTATGAATTGTATGACTGAAGGTCTTGGAATGGCACTTAGAGGTAATGGTACAATACCAGCAGTTTACTCTGAAAGAAAAAGACTTGCGAAAAAAACTGGTATGAAAATAATGGAACTAATTGAAAAGGATATAAAAGCAAGAGATATTATGAATAAAAAGTCATTTGAGAATGCTCTAGCTTTTGATATGAGTTTAGGATGTTCTACAAACACAGTTCTTCATTTAACAGCTATAGCTCATGAAGCAGGAGTAAAGATGAACTTAGATAAAATAAATGAAGTAAGCTCAAAGGTTCCTAATTTATGTAAGCTTAGTCCGGCAGGAAATGATTACATAGAAGATTTAAATGCATGTGGTGGAGTGTATGCAGTAATGAATGAGCTAAATAAAAAGAGGTTAATTAATACAGACACTTTAACTTGTGAAGTTAAGACTGTAGGAGAACTATTAATAGAAAAAAATGATAATAGTGTAATAAGAGATATAAATAATCCATATTCCAAAGAGGGTGGAATAAAAGTACTTAGAGGGAACTTAGCACCTGATGGAGCTGTAATAAAAAAATCTGCACTAGATTCTAAAGTAGTTGAATTTACTGGAGTAGCTAAGGTATATGAAAGTGAAGAAGATTGTGTAGATGCTATACTTTCAGGAAAAATAAAGAAAGGCGATGCTGTAGTTATAAGATATGAAGGTCCAAAGGGAGGTCCTGGTATGAGAGAAATGCTAACTCCAACATCTGCACTTTGTGGTATGGGTTTAGATGCTGATGTTTGTTTAATTACAGATGGAAGGTTCTCAGGAGGAAGTAGGGGATTTTCAATAGGACATGTATCACCAGAAGCAGCTGAAGGTGGACTTATAGCATATGTATGTGATGGTGACTTAATAAAAGTAAACTTGAAAGAAGGATGTTTACAACTCTTAGTAGATGAAGGTGTTATAACCAAAAGAAAAGAAAATACAGAAATAAAACTTAAGAACTTAAGTGGGTACTTAAGGAAATATGCAAGTTTAGTTAGTTCAGCAGGTAAGGGAGCTGTATGTGAATAGTAAATGAGGAGGTGTAGTATGCAGGGTGCTAGGATTGTATTAGAGTGTCTTAAAAAAGAAGGTGTAAACACTATATTTGGATATCCAGGAGGTGCGGTAATACCTTTATATGATGCACTATATGACTATAAAAATGATTTTAAGCATGTAAGAACTAGCCATGAACAAGGACTTGTACATGCAGCTGATGGATATGCAAGAAGTACAGGAAAAGTTGCTGTATGTTTTGTAACATCTGGACCAGGAGCAACTAATGCTGTAACAGGTATAGCTACAGCCTATATGGATTCTAGCCCTTTAGTAGTAATAAGCGGCCAAGTTCCAACTACATTACTAGGTAAGGATTCCTTTCAAGAAATAGATATAACAGGTGTTACATTATCAATAACTAAGCATAATTATTTAGTTAGAAATATTAAAGATATAGCTCCAACTATAAAAGAAGCTTTTAAGGTTGCTAACACTGGAAGAAAAGGTCCTGTACTTATAGATATACCTAAGGATTTATTTTTAGAGGAGATTGATTTTAATCCAGACAATTACACTTCTTATTTACATAAAATCGATTTAAATAAATTAAACACTTTTGAATTGGATGAAGTTAATAATGAAAGTTTAAATAAAGCTATAGATTTAATACATAAATCAAAAAAACCAATTATCTATGCTGGTGGAGGAGTTAAATCATCTAATGCGGAGGATTTATTACTTGAATTTGCTAAAAAAATAGATACTCCAGTTGTAAATACACTTATGGGGCTAGGGAGTATAGATAGAAAAGATAAACTATCTTTAGGATTAGTTGGTATGCATGGAAGTAGAGAGAGTAATTTAGCTCTTTCTAATTCAGATTTAGTAATAGCAATAGGAGCTAGATTTAGTGATAGAGTTGTAGGAAAGACATCTGAATTTGCAAAAAAAGCAAATATAATTCATATAGATATAGATCCATCAGAATTAAATAAAAATGTAGAGACAGATGTAGTTTTAACTGGAGATGTAGCAAATGTATTAAAAGTACTAATTAATAGCGTAAAAGTTAAAAATAATGAGAATTGGAAAGAGAATATAAAAGAATTTAAAGAAGATATAATGTTAAAAAAAGATGAGTTTCATCCTAAGAATATATTAAAGTTATTAAACCAAAAGATAGGTTCAAATAGCATCGTTGTAACAGATGTGGGTCAACATCAAATGTGGACAGCGAAGTACTGGGAGTACTCTAAGGGAAAAACACTAATAACTTCAGCTGGCCTTGGAACTATGGGATTTGGGTTAGGTGCAGCAATAGGAAGTAAGGTTGGTAATGAAAATAAACTGGTAGTTTTAGTTACTGGAGATGGAAGTTTTAGAATGAACTGTAATGAGCTTGCAACAGTGTCAAAATATAGAATACCAATAGTTATAGTACTTCTTAATAATGGAGCACTTGGAATGGTAAGGCAGTGGCAAAAACTATTTTCACATGAAAGATACTCAGAAACAGATATAGATAATAGTTTAGATTATGTAGTTCTAGCTAAGGCATATAATATAGATGGATACAGTATAAGTGATATAGATGAATTAAATTTAGTTTTAAATAAAGTAGATTTTAATAAACCAATAATCTTACAGTGCAATATAAATAAAGATTATAATGTATATCCGATAGTACCGCCTAATGATGCATTAGAAAACTTAATATGTCATTAGATTAAAATATAAAAATACTTAAGAATATAGGGGGATTTAAAAATGAAAAAAATGTACTATGAAAATGATGTAAACTTAGATGTTTTAAAAAATAAAAAGGTTGCAATATTAGGTTATGGAAGTCAAGGTCATGCACATGCTCAAAACCTTAGGGATAGTGGAGTAGAAGTAGTAGTAGGATTACATGAAGGCAGCAAATCAAGACAAAAAGCTGTAGATGATGGATTTGAAGTTGTAAGTGTTTCCAATGCTACAAAACAGAGTGATATAGTAATGTTACTTCTTCCAGATACAGCTCAAAAGCAAATATATGAAGATAGTGTTAGAGATAATTTAAGAGAAGGTCAAACCTTAGCTTTTGCTCATGGATTTAATATACACTATAATAGAATAACTCCACCGGATTTTGTAGATGTTGTAATGGTAGCTCCAAAAGGACCAGGGCATTTAGTTAGAAGTGTATTTAAAAATGGAAGTGGAGTTCCAGCATTATTTGCAGTAGAGCAGGATCACACTGGTGATGCTGAAACTACAGTTTTAGCCTATGCAAAAGGAATAGGTGCAACTCGTGCTGGAGTACTTAGAACTACATTTAAAGAAGAAACTGAAACTGATTTATTTGGAGAACAAGCAGTTCTTTGTGGTGGAGTAAGTGAGCTTATAAAATCAGGATTTAAAACTTTAGTAGATGCAGGTTATCAACCAGAAGTAGCATATTTTGAATGCTTACATGAAATGAAATTAATAGTGGATTTAATCTATGAAGGTGGATTTGAAGCAATGAGATACAGTATAAGTGACACTGCTGAATATGGTGATTATGTATCAGGTCCAAGAGTAATAACTGATGAAGCAAGAAAAGGAATGAGAGATATCTTAAATGATATACAAAATGGTAAGTTTGCAAAAGAATGGATAGAAGAAAATGAAAGTGGATGCGTAAACTTTTTAGCTAAGAGAAATGAAGAATACAATTCGCAAATATCTGAAGTTGGAAGAAATTTAAGAAATATGATGTCTTTTTTAAATAAAAATGAACAAAAAGTAAAGGCAACAAATTGTTAATTAACACAAATTAAGATTACTTAGTACTGCTATAATAAATATTTATTATAGCAGTACTTTTATTTTTTAGATAAAAGAATTTTAATTATTACCAATTAGATGGTAGAGGTGCAACAAATTTTATAATATAATTAATATTAAGTTGAAAAGTAAGTATATATTACAAATGGGGAAGGAGAATAGATTTATGAATAAATCAAAAGTATATTATACGAACTTAAGAACAAAATTTGGAGAAACTTTACCATTAAAACTAGAAAAGCTTGTAAAAAAAGCAGGTATAGAAGAAATAGATTTTAAGGATAAGTTTACTGCTATAAAAATACACTTTGGAGAAGCTGGTAACTTAGCTTATTTAAGGCCTAATTATTCAAAAGTTATAGTTGATTTAGTAAAGAATAACGGTGGAAAAGTATTCTTAACAGATTGTAATACATTATATGTTGGAAAAAGAAAAAATGCTTTAGAACATCTTGATACAGCTTATGTAAATGGATATAACCCTTTTGCTACAGGATGCCATGTTATAATAGCGGATGGACTTAAGGGAACAGATGAAGCTCTTGTAGAAGTTAAGGGTGGAGAATATGTCAAAGAAGCTAAAATAGGACAAGCTATAATGGATGCAGATATATTTATTAGTATGAATCACTTTAAAGGACATGAGTCAACTGGATTTGGAGGAGCACTTAAAAATATAGGTATGGGATGTGGTTCTCGTGCTGGTAAGATGGAGATGCATAGTAGTGGTAAACCATTTATACAAGAAGATAAATGTGTGAGTTGCAAGGCTTGTTACAAAAATTGTGCTCATGGAGCTATAAGTTTTAATGTAAATAAAAAAGCACAGATAAATCATGATAAATGTGTTGGATGTGGAAGATGTATAGGAAGTTGTAATTTTGATTCAGTAAAAGCTGCTGGAGATGAAGTAAATGATGTATTAAATAAAAAAATTGCAGAATATTCTTATGCAGTATTAAATGGAAGACCAAACTTCCATATAAGCTTAGTTGTTGATGTATCTCCATATTGTGATTGCCATGCAGAAAATGATTTACCTATAATACCAGATGTAGGTATGTTTGCATCATTTGATCCAGTTGCACTTGATATGGCATGTGCTGATGCTTGTAATAAGCAGAGTGTAATAAAGGGAAGTAGATTAGATGAAATGGATCACAATTGTTGTGATCACTTTATAAATAATCATCCAGAAACTAACTGGGAGGTCTGTATAGATCACTCTGTTAAGTTAGGGTTAGGTAATAAGAAATATGAATTAATTGAAATATAAGGTATATTAAGTATATAAAAGGGGTTGTTTTATAATAATTAGTAAAACAGCTCCATTTTTATATTATAATTAAAAAATATAATATAAAAATGGTATTGTCTATTGATAAACTTATGAAAAATATAATAAAATAAATTTATCAAACAAATATACAAAAAGTGATTAAAATATTAAAAATTCAATAAAAAGTATTCATATTTGGGAGGGTAATAAAATGAAACTAAAAAAATCTATAGGACTGTTATTTGTGAGCCTATGCCTATCATTAGGATTAGTAGGATGCAATAATAGTGGGAGTAGCAATTTATCTAATTCAAAACAATTAATAGAACTAAATATATCTGCAGCAGCAAGCTTAAAAGAAGTTATGGAAAAAATAGAAGAAGAATATATCAATATAAATGAAAATGTAAAATTAGTTGTAAACTATGGTTCTTCAGGATCTCTTCAATCTCAAATAGAAGAAGGAGCACCATGCGATGTATTTATATCAGCAGGTCAAAAGCAAATGAAAGCATTAGATGATAAAGGGCTTTTGCTAGAAGGTACATATAAAGATTTATTAGAAAATGATTTAGTTTTAATATCATCAAAAAGTAGCGATATAAATAGTATTGATGATTTAACTACAAATAAAGTAAAACACATAGCTGTTGGAGAGCCAGAAAGTGTTCCAGCAGGAAAGTATGCAGATGAAGTTTTAATAAACTTAGAGTTAAAAGATAAAGTAAGTGATAAACTAGTTTTTGCCAAAGATGTTAAAGAGGTTTTAGCATGGACGCAATCGGAAAATGCAGAAGTTGGATTTGTATATTATAGTGATGCTATAAATTCTGATAAAATAAAAATAGTTGAAACTACATCGGATACATCACATACTGCAATAATATATCCTATAGCTGTTATAAAAGATAGTAAGGAACAAGAAGAAGCAAGAGATTTTGAAGAATTTTTATTAAGTGAACAAGGACAATCAATTTTCAAAGAATTTGGGTATAAAAGTATTAAATAGACTTTAAATGGAGGGCTACGGAGTGATTGCAGAATATTCTCCATTATGGATATCGTTAAAATCAGCATTTTTATCAACAGCAATAACTTTTGTAATTGGAATATTAGTATCTTACTTGATGGCAAATTACAAAGGTAGATATAAAGGACTAATAGATGGATTACTTACCCTTCCATTAGTATTGCCTCCTACAGTAGTAGGATTTTTTTTACTATTATTAATAGGTAAAAATGGATTTGTAGGAAAATTATTATTAAATTTTGATCTAACCTTAGTATTTAGCTTTACTGCAACGGTTATAGCATCGACAGCGGTAGCATTTCCTATGATGTATAGAACATCAAGATCAGCCTTTGAACAAATAGATGATAATCTAATATCTGCAGCAAGAACGTTAGGTCTAAGTGAGTGGAAGATATTTTATAAAATTGCTATTCCTCTAGCATTGCCGGGTATAATTGCAGGAATTGTGCTATCTTTTGCAAGAGCACTAGGTGAGTTTGGAGCCACATTAATGATTGCAGGAAATATACCAGGTAAAACTCAAACTATGCCACTTGCAATATTTTTTGCAGTTGAAGGAAGAGACATGCAAAAGGCAATGATATGGGTATTAATTATTACATTAATTTCTATAATTATGATATTAGTACTTAACTATTGGTCTGAAAATCAGCAAAAGATAATTGGAAAAAGTAGAAAGAAAGGAATATAGCTAAATGAGCTTATATGTAGATATAGAAAAGAACTTATCTTCCTTAACCCTAAAAACTAAATTTGAACAAAAAAGTGGTATATTAGGTTTTTTAGGAGAGTCTGGATCTGGAAAAAGTATGACATTAAAATGTATAGCTGGGTTAGAAAATCCAAGTAAAGGTAAAATAATATTAAATGATAGGGTATTATTTGATTCAGAGAAAAATATAAATTTAAATACTCAAGAAAGGAAAGTTGGCTTTTTATTTCAAAACTATGCCTTATTTCCTCATATGAATGTAACTCAAAATATTGAACTAGGTCTTTCTAAATTACCAAAATCAACAAGAAAAGAGATATCTAAAGAATACATAAAACGATTATGTATAGAC
Source organism: Romboutsia sp. Marseille-P6047 (assembly GCF_900604535.1). Classification (NCBI taxonomy): domain Bacteria; kingdom Bacillati; phylum Bacillota; class Clostridia; order Peptostreptococcales; family Peptostreptococcaceae; genus Romboutsia; species Romboutsia sp. Marseille-P6047. Next base: position 688 of record NZ_UWOT01000014.1, on the reverse strand, counting down.
GGATTAGAAGATAGGTATCCATGGCAACTATCAGGTGGTCAGCAACAAAGAGTGGCATTGGCTAGAGCTTTGGCACCTTCACCAGATATACTACTTTTAGATGAGCCATTTTCAGCCCTAGATTATCATTTAAGAGGAAGTATGGAAAAGGAGTTAATAAGTATATTAAATGCATATAAAGGTGACGTTATATTTGTTACGCATGATAGGGAGGAGTCTTATCGTGTATGTGATGATATATTAGTATATGATAAGGGAATAAGTATGCCCAAAAGGGAAGTTCATGATTTATTTGATAAGCCTATGTCTTATACTGAGGCTAAAATTACTGGATGCAAAAATATAAGTGAAATAGATATATTCGATGATAATATAATTTATTCAAGAGATTGGAATATTAAATTTAAGCTAAATAAAAATATAGATAAAAAAATAAAGTACATAGGAATAAGAGCTCACTATATATCAATTGTACATGAAGAATCTAATAATACATTTAATTTAAAAATAAATAATATAATTGAAAATCCTTTTAGTTATACTTTGTTTGCAAAAAATGATAATTGTATAAAAAGTATTCAATTAGAGGTAAGTAAAAATATAAAACCTTTAAATATTGGAGATAATGTGTTAGTAAAATTTGAAGAAGATAAAATATTCTTATTTTAATATATAAAAAAGTATGTAA
>NZ_UWOT01000007.1:0-186196 GCF_900604535.1 Romboutsia sp. Marseille-P6047 | reverse complement strand
AATTTATACTATCACTATTAATTTCAATAATGTATAAGTTATTTTTAAATGTAATTAACTCTTGTCCTTCTTTTAATTTTTGATTTTTATATTCAAATATACTTACCTTTTTATTTATTTCTTTTTCAATAAAACTCTCTAAGTCTATCATTATAATCCCTCCCCAAAAAAATATAAAAAGTAAGGTTAACTACCTTACTTTAATATATCATTTATTATAATATGATACTACCATCTTTTAGACCAAAAACATCAGAACCATTAAAATGTTTACTATTAGAATGATATTGATATCTTAAAAAGGGATCATTAGATGAAACTAAGTCTACATTTGGAGTGGTCCAAGTATTACCAGAATCATAAGAAATACATTCGTATAAGTTAAAATACTCAATCCATTTTATATATAATTTTGATTTATATTTAAATATACTAGGGAAAGCACACATGGGATCCTTACTTAATAATTGCTGATTATAAATTTTAAATGATCTATATTTTAATTGACCTTTTAAATAAGTACAGAAATATTTGCCTGAATTTTTTTCTGAAAAAGTAATATGATAGATTCCACTATCATCAATTAAAGCAGATAAATAAATTTTACTTTTCTTTGAATTAGTTATTTGTACTGGGAAAGACCATTTAAGAAGATTAAAATCAAAAGTAGATACAAAAAGTTCTTCAAATCCATTTACAAGCTTGAAATAAAATATGCTAGGTATATCTTTATTGAATATTACAATAAAATTAGTCATTATATCATAATTAATAATATCAATCCTACTTTTCTTAGATAATTTATCTGAATTATATATATGTATTAAGTAAGCAGAATAAGGATGTTTTTTATTTATAGAATAATAAAATATATGATTATCATTGAATACATATTTTATATAAACAAATTTAATCATAAAATTTATAAAGTCATACTTAAGAATAGAATCAGTATTAATAATTCCATTGGAGATATTTAATTTAAGAAGTTTACCAGCTTTATTATTTATAATTCCATATATAGTGTCATCATGAGTTATATCTAAGCAAATATCAATAAATGAAAATTCACCATCTAATATAGTATGAGATTGTTCTTTACTGGAACTTAAATCTATAGAAGTGTATATAATATTATCATCAAATGTAAATAGATTTAACTCACCTTTAGAACTTTCAATTAGTATTTCAGTTTTATCAATAAAAGACATAATTTTCCTCCGATTAAATAGTTATATTAATTAATATGTTACTAATATGGTAACATGAACCTATTTTAGTCATATATTTTAATAAGGAGAGAATGGAGTCTTTTCTAAAAAATAGACAGGAGTGTGTTATTTATGAACGATATGGAATATAATAACATTTGTCCAGATAATTATGGATGTGATTGCAATAAATACAAAAATGTAAACGACAAGCATCCAATGGAATGTTGTAACCAAGATGAAGAGCCTTTAGATGTAAGTACAGCAAAGTGTATACCAGTTTTATGTGATAGAATATATGACTGTGTATTTCTTGAAGATAAGCAAAGAAAGTTTTTAAAAGATATTAAGTTTACTATAACATCTAAAGGGGATTATAAACAAGGTGAAAAAATTTGCATAGAAAAAACTTTCGTAAAATATAAATGTATAGGGTTAATAGACCAAGAGATAGAATCAAGAATTGATAGTCTAGAAAATGAGATAGAGCTACGAGCTTGTAATGGATCAGAAACTTGTAAGTTTAACCTTGAAGTCAATGGAGAAGTTTGTGATACAAAAGTATATAATATTTACAAAGGAAGTAAGATGCTAGATATAGACTGTTGTGGGTATGAAGGAGAAAAAGTATTAATTGGGGAAGATTGTTTAAAATTCTATATATGCAAAGCTAAAGTAATAGTTAAAGGAAAAATAGGATGTGAACCATTTAGAGCAGAAAGTACAGAATTTACTGGAAAATTAAGTGAAGGATTTGGATTTAAAGAAGTAGATTTATTTGGTAATATATGTTTACCTTGTGGTAAAAATAGAGTTGATTTTCAAGTAATGTATGATGGATGTTTCTCAATAGATTGTATAAGAGCAACACAAACATATTGTGAACCTTATAAAAATAGAAATGCAAGAGAATTTTATGCAGATGCATTCTCAACATTATTGATAACTAAAAAAATATATGCCACAGTAAAAGATGAATTAATAGTTTATACAAATCCAAGAAAAGTAATTTGTAATGATGGAAATATAGATTCAATCTGTGATTATGAGTAATATTTTATAATTAACATAGAGCATAAAATCTCCTTTTTATACATAGGTATAATAAGGAGATTTATTTTTTTAGGAGGAGTTGCTTTGAGTAAGTATGATAAGTCAATTTCTAAGATACTTATAATCTTAGAAAATCTAATGCATGGAGTAGCAAATAGAAAGGATTTTTTTATTGAATTAGAAATAGTAACTAGAGAAGGCAATAAAAGTTTAATTAAATGGAACTCAAATAATAAAGGTAAAACTAAAATTAATAAGAATATGTTAGTAGTAAATGATAAGTCATTGATATCATTAGATGATATTATAAAAATAAAGATATTAAATACTAATATGGATAAAGAAATAAAAGATAGATTAATATATGAAATAAAAGATAGTGTTAAAAGTGAATATAGTCAACAAAATCGTGGAAGAAACTTAAATTATAATAAAAGAAATAACAGTATGTCAAAAGATAGAAAAATAGAATCACTTATAAGAGGTAATAATTCAAATATAAAAACAATAACTTTTGATGGTATAAAAAGAGATAGTATTGGTTGCATAGATAATTTTGATAATATAGATGTGTTAAATAATGGGACAGATATAGATATTAAAAAGGAAAGTGTATTAGGAGATATTGATATATTATCAGAAGATTGTAGTGTAGTATCATCAGTAGATGAAACAAAAGAAAGTGTAGTAAAAAATATAGAAATTGAAGAAAAACTTGTTTTAACTGATAAAGCTAAAGAAATTGAAGTCGCAAAACCAATACAAGTAGAAGAGTTAGATATTGTTACAGATATACAATTAGAGGATTTGAATATATTATCAAATCCTAATAAAGCTAAAGTAATAAAGGATATATCAGAGAGTAAATCAAAAGCAATTATAAATATAGATAAAAATTTTAAAAGTAATATAGTTGGTAATATAGATAAGTCTACACAATTTATTAAGCCAGAAAGAATTAATATTTTAGATATATCTCCAATGAATAATTATATAAATAAAGAGGAGGTGGTAAATAAACCATTAGTACTAGATCCTACTGGAGAAAATTACATAGGCGTTATACTGGATGATGGTACATTTGAACCACTGACAATTACTATGAAAAGTATAACTGTTATGCCAGAAGTTACAGATAATATATTAATTAATATTAATGAAGAAAATATAATAAGTAAAGTTATGGAAGATATAAGCTATGAAACTAATGATTTTTTTAATTCTTTAGACATTCAATATAATGAAGATGTAATAGAGGATAAAGATGATAAATTAAAATCAATGAATGAAGTTATAAAAATGTCCAATAAAAGAATAAAAAATATTTTAAATGAAGATGAGACAGCATTTGTTACGAGTAAAGAATATTTAGAGTCAATTAAGAGTATAAAAGATACTGAAAATACTTTAGTATCTAAAATTAATAATATAAAAAATACAGATGTTATTAATTATGTAAACTCTAATAAGACACAAAAGGATGTAATAGAAGATGTTTTATTAAATAAAAAATGTAATAGTGTTGTTGAGAATATAGAATATAGTAATAGAGCTGTACTTCATCCAAATGAAGAAAATATAGATGGTATTATAGAATTTGTTGGTAATGGAATTATGCTAGTTAATGAAGAACTAGGAATTACAATATACTCTACAGAAAAGATAAAGAATATAAACAATCCCCCTATAAATTAAATATAAGGGGATTTATTCTATTTATTAGAATCCAAATACAGAATTTAAGCAAACAAAGTAAAAACGTAAACGAGGAGATAATAATCCTGCATTTCTAGTATTAAATATAGCTATATCTCCTATTCTTCCAAAATAATCATATCCAGCTAAAGCTAACCAACCAGCAGTAATATTAAGACCACCCATAGAACAATCAATTTGATTTAATATACTTTCATTACAGCAACAATTTTTACAATCTGTATGTTTACATTCATGTAATTCACAATCACCATCGTGTTCGTTTATACATTTATCTAAAGCTTTTTTAAAATCATTATAGTTGGATAAACGTGTTCCCTCAACACCAGGAGTAGGAACAAAACCAATTCCAAAAGCATCTAAGCTACATAAAGATAATCTTTCAACTTTTAAGTCGGGTTCTCCAATTGGCTCTGGAACATAAGGTCTATATACATTAGCTCCACCATTAGGTAATGAAATAAAGCCACAATTACATGGATCAAAGCTAACTGCACTAACTTGTAATAAATCGATATTATCTGGGTTACCTAATAATCCAGCTTCTGGTTTAGCACCTATGAAGTATTCTTTACCTATAAATCCAAATTGAGCATTTGCATCTAATAAAGTTCTAAATTTGTCATTACACAATAATAAATTGAAAAGTATTTCAAAGTCTTTCTCACAACAGCAATCATCTTTTTTTTGATAAGGGTTTCTCATATATTCATCTTTATAATATTCATCTTGGTAGTATTGTCTTTCAGGTTCTCTTTCATAAGAACCTATAGGTATTCTTTCGTAAGAGTTTTCTGGTTCTTTATTATAAGATTTTTCATCATTCCAACCATTTTTGCTCATAATATATATCGCTCCTTAAAAAAATTTGTATTATATAGGCATTATAAACCCTATATATTATATATATTAAATTTAAAGAAATTTGCTACCTAAAACATACAAGCTAAGCTTTATGTCAAATAAGATACTTATTAACTAATTGTTCCTGTTCCAAAGTAAGAGATAGAATCTAAGCAAATAAAGTAAATTCTATTAGGTCTATTAGCTGAAGTATTTTGAAATACAGCTACGTTTCCAAATCTTCCTAAATATCTAGCTTGATATAAAGCTAACCATCCAGCAACTAAATTAATATAATTAGTAATAAAGCCAATTTTATTAAGTATAGAATCATTACAACAACAATCTTTACATTGAGGAATAGTGCAGTCATGGCTATCACAATCAAGTACTTTTTTTAGATTATCTATAAAATTAGTTGCATCTTCGTTATAGTCAAAGACAATAGCATCTAGATTACATAAGGAAACTTGTGCAATTGGCAAAGTTATTTGTTGATCGTCAGCATCATCTGGATTTGTAGCTGTAGGGTATGCTAATGAAGAACTTGATACATTAATATATCCACAAGTACAATTATCAAAACCATCAAAGTTAGCTGATGGAGCAGAAATATTATCATTAAATAAAGTAGCCCAATTAGTATAAAGCTCTAATGTTGTACCAAGTAATAAATTCTTACCAATGAATGCAAAATTAGCACCACTAATACCAGATCTTAATTCATCACATACAAGTATTTTTAAAAGATCATACATATCATCACTGCAACAACAGTCATTGTTTTTCTTGTCTTGAAAGTGTGGATCTGGCATGTACATAGGTTTATAATAATCTTCTTCATACTGTTTATTAAAATTAGGTCTTCTTTCACTCCAATAATTTTTACCCATAATAGATATCGACTCCTTGAAAAATTTGTACTATATAGGTCTTTTGATTTCCTATATAGTACATAATATTAAATTTAGAAAAAATTGTTACTAAAAGTGATAAAGAAAGAAGTTGTTGTCGAAAAATGTATAATAATGAATAAATTTATATAAAAAAAGTAAGATATAAATTTGTAGAAAGTTTATATCTTACTTTTTTTATATAGATTAAATTATTGTCATTTCAGTTTCTTTATCAAAAATATGAATATGATTTTTATCCATAGCAAGTTTTATTTTTTCACCGTAGTTAACTCTATATCTACCATCAAACCTTGCTGTAACACTAGAATTACCTAATTTTAAATAAGCATATATTTCAGCGCCCATAAGTTCACTTAATTCAACTTCTGCTTCAAATACAGTATCTAAACTGTTGTCTATGAATAAATCTTCTATATGTATATCTTCAGGTCTTATACCCAATACAACTTCTTTTCCTATATAGTTATTATCTATAAGAGGTTGGCAGTTACCTTTGCTTAAATGCATATTTAAGTTATCATTAAATGCATATATTTCTCCGTTTTTTTCTTCTAATCTAACATCTATAAAGTTCATTTGAGGAGCACCTATAAAGCCTGCAACAAACATATTAGCTGGATGGTCATAAATTTCTTGAGGTGTAGCTATTTGTTGAACTATACCATCTTTCATAACAACTATTCTATCTGCCATTGTCATTGCTTCTACTTGGTCATGTGTTACATATATAAATGTAGTTCCAAGAGATTTATGTAATTTACTTATTTCAGTTCTCATTGATGTTCTAAGTTTAGCATCTAGATTTGATAAAGGCTCATCCATTAAGAAAACTTGTGGATTTCTAACAATTGCACGTCCTAGAGCAACTCTTTGTCTTTGTCCACCAGATAGAGCCTTTGGCTTTCTATCTAAAACCTTTTCAAGATCTAGTATTCTAGCAGCTTCTTTAACTTTTTTATCTATTTCATCTTTTGGCATTTTTCTTAGTTTTAATGCAAATGCCATATTATCGTACACTGAAAGATGAGGATATAAAGCGTAGTTTTGGAATACCATTGCTATATCTCTATCTTTAGGATCAACATCATTTACTAACCTATCTCCTATATGTAATTCTCCAGAAGAAATTTCTTCAAGTCCAGCAATCATTCTTAGTGTAGTAGATTTACCACATCCTGATGGTCCAACTAACACTACAAACTCCTTATCTTGTATATCAATATTAACATTTTTAACAGCATTATATCCATTACTATAAGATTTACAAATATTTGTTAAAGTAACTTTAGACATTTTTAATTCCCCCTAATAAATTTGATTATTAACTTAATCTTTATAATTAAATAATAGTGTGAAAATGTTTTCTAAACAATGTTTATACTAACTAAAAATATTTGTACAAAATGTACAAATGTTTTTAGTTAAGTGTTGTAAATATGAAAATATAGAGTATATAATAGTAGTGCTATAGAATGTAAAAAAATGTAAAAAATAAAGATATTGAGGAAGATAAATGAAATTAAAACATATTTTAGTTATAGATGATAATGTAACTAACCTAAAATTTGCTGAGAAGACATTAAAACCTTACTATAAAGTAAGTTTATTGATTTCAGGAGCACAAACGCTAAAGTTTTTAAGTAAAAACAAGCCAGATTTAATCTTACTAGATATAAATATGCCAGACATGGATGGTTATGAAACAATAAAAAATATAAAGGCAAATCAAGATTTAGAAAACGTACCAGTTATATTTTTATCAGCAATTACTGATAGTGAAAGTGAAGTTCGAGGGATTGAGTTAGGTGCAGTTGATTTTATAAACAAGCCATTTGTACCACAATCTATGTTAAGTAGAGTAAAAATGCACCTAGAACTTAGTGAATATAAGAAAGAATTAGAATCTAAAGTTTCTGAAAAAACTGAAATGATAGAACATTTACAAGATGTAATGATGCTATCTCTTGCAGAATTAGTGGAATGCAGAGATGAAAATACAGGTGGACATGTAAAACGTACTGCTGAATATGTAAGACTTTTAACAGAAGAAATTGTAGACGCTGATTTATATAGTGATATATTAACACCAGAGTATATAAAAGATATTGTTCGTTCAGCTCCACTTCATGACATTGGTAAAATTGGTATAAATGATTCAACTTTGCTAAAAACAACTTCATTAGATAATGATGAGTTTGAATATATGAAAAAACATGTTGAACTTGGAAGTCAATCATTGCAAAAAATGATAAATGAAACAGGAGATGAAAGCTTTTTGTATATAGCCAAGGATATGGCACATTATCACCATGAAAAATGGGATGGTACTGGTTAACCAGAAGGATTAAAAGGTGAAGATATACCAATAAGTGCAAGAATTATGGCAATAGCAGATGTATATGATGCTTTAACTACAAAAAGACCATATAAGGAGCCATTTTCTCATGAAATGGCCGTTAATTTAATAATAGATGGAAAGGGTAAAGGATTTGATCCTAAAATTGTAGATGTATTTGAAAAAATACATTATAAGTTTGAATTAGTAAATTTTTAAATTATAATGATTAAACTATAGAGCCTAGTATTGTAAGGGTAAGTATATAGTTTCTAAGATAGAAGTAGTGTTAAAATACGATAGTGAGGTAAATGTTTATAAATTTTATAACAATGAGACAATATCTATCTGTTTATTTTAATTGAAAGGATAGGTATTATGAGTGATATTATAGATATAAACTTAGAATTAGAAAAACTAAAAAAAGAAAATGAAGTACTCAAAAAACAAAACTTAAGACTAAAAAAAGATATAGAAAATGCAAAACTTCATTTTAAAGAAAAAGATATAATAGATAAAAAAATAAAGCAAATTAAAGAGGAACGATTAGAATATTTTAATTTATTTCTAAAGTTCTGTAAAGAAAGCGTTATAGCTCTTGATTCAGACTTAAGATTTATTTATACAAGTGATAGTTTTTTAAAAATGATAGGTCATGAAAGTAAAGAGAATTTAAAAGGAAAGCATGCATACGATGTATATTCTAAATATAGAGGAAAAAAAATGGAGAAGAGTTTTGTGATTTATGTAGAGAATGCTTAAAAAATAATGAAACTATAGAAAGACAAATTCAATATAAGAGTAAAATAGATGGATCTACTAAATATACAACTATTACCATATCTCCAGCAACTAATAAAATTGGTGAACTTCAAAATCTTGTTATAGTATTGAAAGATATAACTGCATTTTATGAAATGAAGGAAAAGGCTGAGAATGCAGGTAAAGCTAAAACTCATTTTTTAGCCAATATGAGTCATGAAATAAGAACACCTATGAATGCTATAGTTGGAATGGTTGAGCTTATTATGAGAGAGGATATAAGTGACACAGTAAGAGAACATGTATACAATATAAAGTCAGCAAGTACAAATATTTTAGGAATTATAAATGATATTCTTGATATATCTAAAGTTGAGTCCGGAAAAATAGAATTAGTTGAAGATGAATATGAGTTTGCATCTATAATAAATGATATTACTAATATGGCTGTTGTTAGAATAGATGAGAAGGATATAGATTTCTTAGTAGAAGTAGATTCAAATATTCCTTATAAATTATTTGGAGATGAGATAAGGCTTAGGCAGATAATAATAAACTTAGTAAATAATGCAATTAAATTCACTAAAAAAGGATATGTAAAGCTAAGAATAGAGTCAAGTAAAATAAATGATAATAAGGTTAGTTTAAGTGTTTCGGTAAAAGATACAGGTATAGGAATTAAGCAAGGTGATTTATGCAAGTTATTTGAATCTTTTAAACAAGTAGACACAAGAAGAAATAGAGATATAGAAGGAACAGGTCTTGGTCTTGCAATATCAAAATCACTTGTTGAGCTTATGGGAGGTAATATTTCAGTAGAGAGTACATATGATAAAGGTAGTAATTTTAGCTTTACTATTACTCAAAAAGTTACGAACTACAAAGGCTTTGCACAAGTAGAAGGAGATAATTTAGAAAAGAATATATTAGTTTATGAAGAAAAATATAGTGATAAAGAATCTATAAGATATATATTTGATAGCTTAAAACTTAAAGCAGATTATTGTAGTGAAAGTTCTATATTCTTGAACATGCTTAAATCTAATAGATATAGTCATGTTTTTGCATCATATAAATTTATAGATAATTATAAAGATTTTATATTAAAAATGAATGCGGATGTAAAACTTATAAGCATGATAAATAGAGGAGAAGAATACCACATATTAGATAATGTTACATATATTCAAAAACCTATTTACTGTTTACCCGTAGCATCTATATTAAATGATGAAAATATATCATTATTATATTCAAAAGATTGTAGTGATAATCAAATATCATTTATAGTTCCAGATGCAAAGATACTTATAATAGATGACAATGCTGTTAATTTAAAAGTTGTATGTGGATTTATGTCGCAGTATGAAATGGAAATGGATACTGCATTTAGTGGGTTTGAAGCTTTAGAAATGGTAACAAAGAAAAAGTATGATATTATATTTATGGATCATATGATGCCAGATATGGATGGTATTGATACTACTAAAGCTATAAGAAGTCTTACAGGAGAATACTACAAAACAGTTCCAATAGTAGCATTAACTGCAAATGCAATAAGTGGAGCGAAGGAGATGTTTTTAGCTAATTCTATGCAAGATTTTTTATCGAAGCCTATAGATAGTAAAAAATTAAATACCATTCTTAAAAGATGGATTAGAGAGGAACTTAAAATACATCCAAGAGAAAGTAGATTAGTAAAAAATACACCAGAAGAAGATAAAAGCATAATTAAACTAGATTTATATGGAATAGACCATGAAATGAGTATGAAAAAAAACAGTCTTGATATAGAAGATTATATTGATATTTTAAAGGTATTTCTAAAAGATGGTAAGTCGAAAGTTGATAAACTAGAGTATTATGCAAGAGAAGAATTAAAAAGATATACTATTGAAGTTCATGCTATAAAAAGTTCTAGTGATAGTATAGGAGCATATGCATTATCAAAACAAGCAAAAATATTAGAAGGTGCAAGTAAGTCTGGCGATATAAATATTATTTTTGATAATAATACTGAGTTTATAGCTGAATATATAAAGATACTTAATAGCATAGAAGAAAATATTAATAGATTAAGACATAAACGTGATAATAGTTACTATAACCATAAAGAAGAAATTAGTAAAGATGAGTTAAATAAAACTATACAAGATATAAAGAAGGCCTTAGACAACTTTGATTCTGATATGGCTATTGATCTTTTAAATCAAATTAAGAATACTAAACTAGATAATACATATGAAAAAATTATTGATAAAACACTTGAGCTTATAAATATATTCGAATACGATGAGGCGTTAGAGTGTATAGGAGAAATCAGTTAATAAAATTTTTTTATAAAATGTTTAATATAAATTTTTGCGGGTATAAAATTATTATCTTATTAAATTAGAGATTAAAAATGTAATTATTACATTGGAATATATATATTAGGAGGATAAAGATTATGAAAAAATTCGTATGTACAGTATGTGGATATATTCACGAAGGAGAAACAATAGAAGGATTTGTATGCCCAGTATGTAAAGTAGGAGCTGATAAATTCGAAGAAATGTCAGGAGAATTAAATTGGGCTGATGAACACAGAATAGGTGTAGCACAAGGGGTAGACGAAGAAGTTATCGAAGGATTAAGAGCAAACTTTGTTGGAGAATGTACAGAAGTAGGAATGTACTTAGCAATGAGTAGACAAGCTGATAGAGAAGGATATCCAGAAGTAGCAGAAGCTTATAAAAGAATAGCATTTGAAGAAGCAGAACATGCTGCTAAATTTGCTGAATTATTAGGAGAAGTAGTTGTTGCTGATACTAAAGAAAACTTAAGAGTAAGAGTTGAAGCAGAATACGGTGCAACTGATGGAAAATTAAAATTAGCTAAGAAAGCTAAAGAATTAGGATTAGATGCTATACATGATACAGTTCATGAAATGTGTAAAGATGAAGCTAGACATGGTAAAGCATTCTTAGGATTATTAGAAAGACATTTCGGTAAGCAAAACTAATTATAAGTTTTATTATTCAAATAAATTTAACAATAAAAAATACCTTAAGAACCATAGTTCTTAAGGTATTTTTTATTGTTAAATTTATTTGAATTTGTGTCATTATCAAGTGAGAATATGATATATCATTAAGAAACAATATTGCTATAGTAAAATCATTATAAATTCAAATAATTATAAATTAAAAATAAATTGCAGGCTTAATAGACAAAGTAGTATAATGAAATACATAAACCGACAAATTTAATTAGTAAGATTTATTAAAAAAATACTTTAGCTTATGTTAAATGTATTTTTATCAGGAGGTCAAATAAAATGGCAATTAATGAAAGATTATATTTTAATGGAGACATACTAACACTTGAAGATGAATTATATGCTGAGGCAGTGTTAGTTAAAGATGGTAAAATATTTAAAGTAGGTAAGAGAGAAGATTTATATAAGGAATCAAGTGAAAATGTAGAATTAATAGACTTAGAAGGTAAGACTTTAATACCATCATTTATAGATGCACATAGTCACTTCTCAGGATATGCAAGTGGATTTACACAAGTTAATTTAGCAGAATGTACAAGTTTTGAAGAAATAGCTGAAGCTATAAAGAAATTTATAGAGAAGAACAATGTACCAGAAGGTAAATGGGTTCAAGCTACAGGGTATGACCAAAACTTCTTAGATGAAAGAGTACATCCAACAAAAGAAATATTAGATGTAGTATCTCCAAAAAATCCTGTAATAGCTAAGCAAGCATCAGGACATATGGGAGTACTTAACTCTTTAGGTATAAAAGAATTTGGAATAACAGTAGATACTCCAAATCCAGAAGGTGGGTTAATAGAAAAGAAAGATGGAGAACTAACAGGATATATCGAAGAATCAGCGTACTTTGAGTATGTTCAGAAATTACCAATGATATCAAATGAAGAATTCTTTGGTAGTTTAATGAAAGCTCAAGCTGGCTACGCTAGTTATGGTATAACAACAGCTCAAGAAGGATTTGTTGTAGAATTATTAGCAGATGTATATAATTACTTAGCTTATGCTAATATGTTAAATATAGACTTAATTGGATATATGGATATGTCTAAAGCAGAGATATTAAAAGAGAAATTCGCAACAAGTTTAAATAAGTATAATAATCATTTCAAAATAGGTGGATATAAGACATTCTTAGATGGTTCACCGCAAGGAAAAACTGCTTGGATGAAAACTCCATATCAAGGTGAAGAAGAGTATTGTGGATATGGAACTCAAAATGATGAGCAAGTAAAGGCTAGCCTTGAAATAGCATTAAAAGATAATATGCAAATACTAGTTCACTGTAACGGTGATGCTGCTTGTCAGCAATATATAGATCAATATAAAGCTGCAAAAGAATCAACAGGACTAAATAATGACATAAGACCAGTTATAATACATGCTCAATTATTGGATAGAGATCAATTAGATGATGTTAAAGAATTAGGAATGATACCATCATTCTTTGTTGCTCATGTAATGCACTGGGGCGATATACATATAAATAACTTCGGGATAGAAAGAGCACAAAGAATAAGTATAGCTAAATCGACTGGAGATATGGGAATACCATATACATTCCATCAAGATACACCAGTTATAGAGCCTGATATGCTTGAAACTATGCATGCTGCAGTAAATAGAGTAACTAAGAGTGGAGTACTATTAGGTGAAGATGAAAGAATAAGTGCTTTAGATGCATTAAAAGCTGTAACTAAGAATGCAGCATTTCAATATTTTGAAGAAAATATAAAAGGAACTATAGCAGAGGGTAAATTAGCTGATTTAGTTATATTAGATAGAAATCCATTAAAAGTTAATACTAATGAAATAAAAGATATAGTAGTTCTTGAAACTATAAAAGAAGGTAATACTATATTTAAAAATAATATAATTTTAAAATTAATATAAAATAGATGAAGCCTTTTTCATCTATTTTTTTATTTTAATAATAGATAATTGAAAGAGTTTTTATGATTAGGACAAGTTATTACTTCATATATATAACAGAATAATAAATCTGTATATGGAGGTATAAACGTGAGCAATAAAAAAAGTCCAAATCAGATTCTATTCTTTGCATGGCTTACTTGGCTTATAATAACATTAAACTATAGTGCTATGGAATTAACTGAATATAGAATTGAGATAAAACAAAAGCAAATAGAAATTCAAAAAGAGCAAGAAAAAGAAGAAAGAGAAAAAAAGGCTAGAGAATTAGAAGATCAAAAAAAAATGGTTGGAGTTATTCATGAAGCAAAGCAATATACATATGATGCTAGAAAAATACAAGATAAACTAAATACACAGAATTATTCTAATAATGGTAAAAAAATTGTATTTTTAACATTTGATGATGGACCATCAACCACTGTAACTCCTAAAATACTAGAAGTTTTAAAAGAAGAAAATGTTAGGGCAACATTTTTTGTAAATGGAAAAACTTTAGAAAATGGAGGGGAAGATGCAAACGAAATACTTAAAGAATCTTTTAATTATGGAAATGCAATAGGAAATCATTCATATAGTCACGACTACCAAATACTTTATCCAAATAGACATTTAGACATAGATAGTTTTACCGATGATTTTGAAAAAAATGAAGAAGTTTTAAAAAGTGTACTAGGAGATTACTTCTCAACTAGAGTAATAAGATGTCCAGGTGGATATATGTCTTGGAAGGATATGGATAAGCTAGATGAATATTTAGATAAGAATAATATGGCAGAAATAGATTGGAATGCATTAAATGCTGATTCAGAAGGTAAAAAGAAAAATGCTCAAGAGTTGGTAAGTGAAGCAATTAAAAGTTCTAATGGAAAAGAGATTGTGGTTATTTTAATGCACGATACCTATGGAAAAGATGAAACTGCTAAAGCACTTCCTCAGATTATAGAATATTTTAAAGATCAGGGATATGAATTTAAAACATTATCGTAATATTATAAAAAATCTATCACAGAATAATTTTAAATTGTTTATGTGATAGATTTTTTATGTGAAAATTTAGAATAACTAGTTTATAAAAAGTATATATTATATAAAAAGTATATGTTATAGGGGATTATATGAAATATAGTTTGTATAAGTTGGTAATACAGATAATAGAGAATTTTTACCGAACTGTAGATAGATAAAGGAATACAAATAAGAGTTCAAGGTAGATGTTAAGGAATATACATAAATAAATTTAAATAAAAATATGGAAGCAGCCATATTGGCATACTTCCATATTTTTATTTGAATTTATCTATGCATCTTTAAACTCTGAGCCAGCACCAACTTTTGTTATTTGAACTGCAACCATATCATTGTCACTTCCATTTGTTATGCTATGCCACTCATTTGCTGATACTAATATCATAGCTCCTTCTTTTACGTGATGTTCCTTTTCTCCTACTGTCATAACTCCACATCCCTTTAAGAAAACAAATATTTGTTCTCCGTTTGGATGTTTATGTTCTTTTAGTACTTGATTAGGTCTAAAATAGTAAACTTCAGAAGTCATATCATTACCTGAGAAAACAGGTATCTTAGGAACTACAGAATCATTAAATTGTTCTAATGAACCATCTAGTAAGTTTTTGTGTATTTTTTCCATAATAAACCTCCTACAAACTTTTATATATATTATATTTTCCACATTGAGAATAACTATTCTTAAATAAATTATTAATACAAACTTGATTTAGTATAGAAAAAAATAATAGTCCTATATAATAATTCAATGACCATAATGTCTAGAATATAGTAAAATAGTGCATGTAACAAAATAATCAGAGGGATTTTATAATGATCGTTTGTAAAGAAGTTAGTTTAAAAAAATTAGAGGACAAGCGGAAGAATTGTTTAGAGGAGGATTTTTTTGTTTAGAGGCAGTTGTAAGTGCAATAAGAAGTAATTTTGAGCTTAATATATCATAGGAAGCTATAGCTATGGCGTCAGGATTTCCTGTAGGAATAGGTAGATCTAAATGTCTATGTGGAGAAGTGTTTGGAGATGTTATGGAACTAGGTATATTCTTTGGAAGAACTAATCAAGGGGATAAAAAGGTAGAGAAAAATTTAGAGCTTTCTAAAGAATTACACGATTATTTTAAAAATACAAATGGGAAAAATACATTATATTGCCGTATATTAACAAAAGAGTTTGATATGTCTCAAGGAGAGCATAAAGAACAATGTATTTATTTTACAGTATTAGTAGAAAAAGTTGCTGAAATAGTAATAAGAGAGTTAGGTCTTGTAAATATAGATGATAAAAAATTAATAGAAGCTTAACAAATTTGATATTTAGATAAGAGTTAAATTGTGGTAAACTTAAATAATCAGACAAACTATGATCATGGGGGCACACAGATGAATAAAAAGAAAGCTGCAATTTTAACAATATCAGGATACTTAATTGTTATGATAATAGGAGTATTTGCATCTAATCTAATATTAAATTTAATCGGTGGAGTTAGAGTAGATGGAATGCATATTAATGAAAGTAATATAATTAGTAAACTAATTATACAAATACCTCCTACAATTTTTATATTATATTTTATAAATAAATATTATGGATGGAAAAATGTAGGATTTTCAAAAATTAATGAAGGTGGACTAATTTGGTGTATACCATATGTTGTTGTAATATTATGTATGTTGAGTAAGTTTATATCGGAAATTTTAAAAAATATACAATCATTTACCACAATGACTTGTATTACAATAATATGTACATTTATAGGAGCATTTTTAGCAGGATTTTCAGAGGAAGTTATATTTAGAGGTGTGTTCCTAAACTCATTTAAAACAAGAAGATCTGCAATCGGAGCAATGATACTTAGTAGTTTAGGATTTTCAATCATGCACTTAACTACTATAGTTATGGGAATACCTTTATTAGATGTAATTACTAGAGTTATAAATTCAAGTTTACTAGGTTTTGCTTTTGTAGGATTAGTTATAAAGGTAAATAATATATGGCCAATAATAATTTATCATGTTATTTGGAATTATATAATAATGGTATCTAGTGCAATTGGATTAGAGATATCTAGCATAACTTCAATTTGTAATATATTAAATTTAATAATGGCTATTATATTATGGATTATAATAATAAAGGATGAATTACATAGAAATAAATTTGTATACCATATAGATAATCTTTTAGATTAAAAAATAAATAATTAAATAGTATTTAAAAATAAAAACATATGGCTAAGGACTATACAATAACCTTAGCCATATGTTTTTATTTTCTCTTTTTAGATTTTTTCTTTTTATTGTTTTTATTTTTTGCTTTTTGTTCTTGTAGTCTAGCTTTTCTTTCAGCTTTAAACTGGGCTTTTTGAGCTTCGGCCTTTTTTTCTTCCATTGTCACATATATAGTAAGGGCTGCTAATAATAAACCTATTATTACAAACTTGGTATCTCTCGCAACTAATCCTAAAATTACTATCATAGCATTGATAGCCATTGTGATATTATTCTTATGCTTTGTAAAAAATTCTTTCATCTTAGACCTCTTTCGATTTTAATTATAGTTATATTATTATATTATATAATATATATTAAAGTATCAAGTTAATAAGATAAAGTATTATTATAAAATAAAAATTAAACTTATATTACAGTTTGAATAATTTAAATATATAAATATTTTTTTATGGCCAAATAGATTGACTATAAAAACGATTTCCTATATCTTTTAGGTATTACTACTAAAAATGGGGGAAAGAGATATGATAAAAAAAAGGATAGAAATTATAAATAGATCAGGGCTACATGATAGATTAGGAACATCTTTTATAAGAAAAGCATCACAGTATAAATCACAAATATTTATAAGTAAGGGACGTTCAAAAATGAGTGCAAAGAGTATATTAGGATTTTTTAGTTTGGGAATTAGTGAAGGTGATGTTATAGAAATTGAAGTTAATGGGGAAGATGAGGATATAGCAATTAAAGAGTTAATAGAGTATATAATAGGAATTGATGAGAATAAGTAAACATACGATAAATAAAAAGTTATAAATTTAAGTATTTATGCTAAAATTTATAACTTTTTTATTCATATAAAAACTAAGTTATTAGTAAATCGGCAATTTTAAAAATAGTTATAGATGAAGCTCTATCAATAAGAGGCGGAAGTATTATATCAACACTATTAAATGACATAAGTGATAGTTTTTGACCAGCTGATATTGATAAAATTACTGAAGAAGATGAGGATATGTTAGATGGAGAAATATACATGGTTGTACCAGGAGATTGAACTCCATCAACAAATAAAGCTAAAGTAAGATTTTGACTAGATGTTATATTAGGAAAAATTAAATAGCAATCTATAACATATACACCAGACTCTAAAAATATAAATTCATCTTGAGAAAAAAAAGATATATTTACAAAATTACCATTAGAGCCTATAAAAGGAACACCTGAATTAGCAATTAATCTTACACTAAAAGGTACATAAAAATATGCATAAGAAGATGATAATGATCCGTTAGGTCCAGTTGGTCCGGTAGGACCAATTTCACCCTGAGGACCAGTAGGACCAACAGGTCCCTGAATACCGATAGGACCTTGAGGACCAACCTCACCAGGAGGACCAATTTCACCCTGAGGACCAGTAGGACCAACAGGTCCCTGAATACCGATAGGACCTTGAGGACCAACCTCACCAGGAGGACCAATTTCACCCTGAGGACCAGTAGGACCAACAGGTCCCTGAATACCGATAGGACCCTGAGGACCAACCTCACCAGGAGGACCAATTTCACCCTGAGGACCAGTAGGACCAACAAGTCCCTGAATACCAATAGGACCCTGAGGACCAACCTCACCAGGAGGACCAACTTCACCCTGAGGACCAGTAGGACCAACAAGTCCCTGAATACCAATAGGACCCTGAGGACCAACCTCACCAGGAGGTCCAATTTCACCAGGAGGGCCAGTAGGACCTTGAGCTCCAGTAGGTCCAACAACTCCTTCAGTACATTCTATAGGACAAAATTTATATAGATTATAATCAAATTTATAATTTATATCATAATCTAAACTAATATAAGTTTTATTATCGCTATAGCTAAATTTACAAATAAAATTAGAAAAGTAATCAGAGTAAAATGCAATTCCAAGGTTTGAAGAATTATCATTTACCCAATCTAAAACTAAGCTTGTAATATCAACTTTTATATAAGAATTTATATTGAGTTTAGATACAGAAAAGAATAAATTTGAATTTGATATTTGTAGCAGATTACTATATGGATATTTAAAAAATTCACTATCAACTCTACCAATATTGATATTAATTTTATTTGAAATATCATGGATATTTAATTGATTAGGATACAAGTACAAATAAGCTTTGTTTATAGATATTGAACATAGATTAGAAAAATCAAATTTTAATAAAAACTTATATTTATTATTTGAGTTAGAATTAAGATTATTTCCAACAATAAGATCTGATGTAGATGTAACTGTACTATTGCACATAGTTAGTTTATTAGTAGGAAATAAATTAATATTGGACATATTATATTCCTCCATATATTTAACAAATGGGTAACTCTTTATAAGAATTACCCATTTTATTATTTTAACGAATATATGACTTTATTTAGCAACAATCATGACAACTATTTGAATTTATACATGAATGTCCGTTAGGTTTTCTGTAAACTGGTGCATTTACATCTAATCTAGATTCTCCAGGACATAAATTAAATACTAGAGATAAACCATTTGAATTTACTAAATGATTAGATTTTATATAAACATAGTTACAAGGTAAATCTCCAAATTGTATATAGTAAGAACCAGATGGTACATTATTAAATATATATTTACCTTTACGAGATGTAGTAGTAGAGTCAATTAGTTGATTATTACAGTCATATAAGGAAACATCTACATTAGGAATTCCCATCTCTCTAGAAGATTTACATCCATCTCCATTAGAGTCTAACCATACATACCCGCCAACTGTTCCTAATTCGTAAGGAATTATATCATTATTATTACAGTTATCTGAAGATGGATAATCATAATTATCATCCTCTATACAGCCACAACTTGAATTAGAAGTATTATTATTTACACAGTTAGGACAAAGTCCAACATTAAGGTTTGTTATATTTTGACCTGGACATAATGTAAATACATCTGTTTTACCATTTCTAGAAACAACACCAGTTTTAGTGTTGAAAGAGTATTGGCAAGGAATATTATTAAATATCAAGTAATAGTTACCTGGATTTACATTAGAAAATTGATAATTACCATTTGAGTTAGTTAAAACTGTTGATACTACACAATAAGTATTTGCATTATATAAAGAAACAAATACATTTGGAACTCCAATATCTTCAGTATCTATTACACCATTGCAATTATAATCAGCAAATACAATACCTGTTATACTACCTGGTACAGGTGAAGTTGTAGTAGTTGTAGTAGTTGTTGTTGTACGTACTGGACATATAGTTTGGATACAAACTGGTAGTATAGGTATATCTAAATCAACTCTATTTTCTCCTGGATTCAATCTAAAACAATTAGTTCTTCCGTTAGTATCAGCAACCCCATTTGATTGAATAAATTTATATCCAGGTATAGGATCAACTTTAATGTAGTAAGCAATATTAGGTGCAAGATTATTAAATGAATAATTACCTAGGCTATCAGTATATACAGATTGAATAGGATCATTAGTATTACAGTTATATAAAGTTACAAATGCTCCAGGATATCCTGGTTCAGTTGGGGCTTGAGTTCCATCTTGATTTAAGTCTACCCAAATTGTACCACTTACAGATGCTAAACCAGAAGAGGTAGTTGTAGTAGTAACAGGGACTGTAGTAGTTGTAGTAGTAACAGGGACTGTAGTAGTTGTAGTAGTAACAGGGACTGTAGTAGTTGTAGTAGTAACAGGAACCGGAGTAGTTGTAGTAGTAACAGGAACCGGAGTAGTTGTAGTAGTAACGGGAACCGGAGTAGTTGTAGTAGTAACGGGAACCGGAGTAGTTGTAGTAGTTACTATTGCAGGTAATATAGGTGCATCAATATTTGTATTATCAGTAGGATCATCATCATATTTTACACAGAATGGTTGAGTTCTACCTGTAGTATCAACAACACCATTTGATTGTATAAATCCATAGCCTTCAGGTATATTAGAGAATATAACATAGTAAGTACCTGGATAAACAGTATCGAATATATAATTACCATTAGCATTAGTAGTAGTAGTAGCAACTTTAGTTTTATTATTATAGTTATATAAATCTACAGTAACATTACCCATACCAGGTTCGCCATTATCTTGTATACCATTTTGGTTTAAGTCAACCCAAACCGTATCACCAATTAATTTTGTTGGCTGGGAGCAGTCTGATTCTGAAATAGTCATAGCAATTTCATTAAGAACTGTATTTTTTAGATAGTTAGTATCTTTTGAAATCATGATATCAACTCCATATTTTAAAATTTTTTATTAATAAACACTCATACATAATATATGTTTTCATCCATAGATATGTTAAAACTTATTATTTTTAAATTTAACACTTAGTCTAAATTAAGAGTATAGTGTAAGATAAGTTAATACTATAGTATGATGTAAGTATTCAAAAGTGACAAAAAAATTGCATACTGATAAAAAGCCTTATAGAGTATAATATACTGCTATAAGGCCGATTATAAGTTATCTAAAAGTTATTATAGTATCTATTGGAACAGTTTTTAGGACAACTGTTAGAATTGCTAAGAGAATAATTAGATGGGTTAACCCATAAATTATAATTCATTACAGATTGTACATTATTATTACAAGTACTATTGCAATTAGGACATTGGCTATTATTACATTTATTAAAACAAGTATTAGCTTTAGGACAGTAATTATTACAAGGATTACATGTATTTACTTGGCTACAGCAATTGCAGCAATTACAATATTTTTTAGTACAACTACATTGATTTAAAGAATATTGATTTGCACAACACTTATTAGAGTAGTTAATTCTCATTTTGTCACCTCGCTATCTAGGAGATAGATATTATTGCTCCTCCTTAATATATACTATTAAAAAATGCAGAATATGTTACATTATAGCAAGGATTGTTGAAAATGAAATTATCTGAAAATATTTAAAATAAATACAATTTTGTATTTACATAAAATGTAAGATATGATAATATTGTCGAAAGGAATTATTTTAATAAGGCAAAATTATTATATTGAAGTAATTCAAAAGAGATTTTATTACAACTTTATCTAAATATAACTAAAATTATAGTCTTAAAGATTTAACAACAGGGGGATATAATATGAACGTTAAAGAAGAAATAAAAAAGTATAAAGACTATATAGTATCAATGAGAAGAGATTTTCATAAACATCCAGAAAGAAGCGGAGTAGAGATAAGAACTTCAAAAAGAATAAAAGAAGAACTTGAAAAAATGGGAATACCTTATGAGAGTATTGCAAGTACAGGAGTCATAGGTACTATAAAAGGAAATAAATTTGGAAAAACAATAGCCTTAAGAGCTGATATGGATGCTCTTTCTGTTTTTGAAGAAAATGATGTAGATTATAAATCTAAGGAAGAAGGTATGATGCATGCATGTGGACATGATGGACATATGGCTATGTTACTTGGGGCAGCACAATTATTAAATGAGAATAAAGATAAAATAAATGGAACGGTTAAATTACTTTTCCAGCCAGCTGAAGAAATAGCTAAAGGAGCTAAGGCTATGATAGATGGTGGGGCACTTGATGATGTGGATGGGATATTTGGAATGCATTTATGGGGAGATTTAGATTGTGGAAAAGTATCCATTGAAGAAGGACCAGTAATGGCTTCAGCAGATATATTTAAAATAAGAATAAAAGGAAAAGGTGGACATGGTTCACTTCCTCATCAAGGAATAGATGCAGCTGTTGTAGCATGTGCAATTGTTATGAATCTACAGACTATTGTGAGTAGAGAAACTAGCCCAATAGAACCAGTAGTGATAAGTATAGGATCTATAAAGTCAGGAACTAGATTTAATGTAATTGCAAGTGAAGCTATACTAGAAGGTACTTCAAGATGCTTTAATCCAAAATTAAGAGATGAAATTCCAAATATGATTGAACGTATAATAAAACATACCGCAGAGGCATATAGAGCAGAGGCTTTCTTAGAGTATACTTTTGGAATGCCTGTTTCTATAAATAATAAAGAATGTTCAAAATTAGCTAAAAATGCAGTAGAAAAAATAATGGGAAAAGATGGAATAGGACATATGCCAAAGCTTACAATTGGAGAAGATATGTCTGAATATTTAAATAGAGTTCCTGGTGCAATAGCTTTAGTAGGATCTAAAAATGAATCTAAAGGTTATATTTATCCTAATCATCATGGAAAATTTGATATATATGAAGATAGTTTAGAAATAGGGGCAGCATTACATGTACAATATGCTTTAGACTTTTTAAATAAATAAAAGAGGAAATCTAATTTAAGATTTTCTCTTTTATTTTTTGTAAATAATTATATAAGATATATCAAAAAATATAATGGTTATTATAGTAATAATAAATTTTACTTGCAAAGATTAAAAGAATATAATAAATACTATAAATTAACAAAGATTTACTTTTTATAAAAGGAGATGTCACTATGAAAGATGTTGTAATAATTGGAGCAGGTGTAGTAGGTTGCTCAATAGCAAGGGAATTATCAAAATATAATATAGATATATGTTTAGTAGACAAAAATAATGATATAGCAGAGGGAATATCAAAAGGGAATAGCGGTATAGTACATGCTGGATATAATGAAAAAAAAGGAACTTTAAAAGCAGAGCTTAATATACAAGGAAATTTATTATTTGACAGTTTAGCTAATAAATTAGATTTTCCATTTAAAAGAAATGGTGCATTAATATTAGCTTTTAGCGAAGATGAAATGAAAAGGGTAAATGAGTTAAAAATAAATGGGGATGAATTAGGTGTACCAGGTTTAGAAATTTTAGGAAAAGAGCAAGTTCTAAGCTTAGAACCTAATATAAATAATAATGTGGTAGGTGCTTTACATGCAAAATCATCTGCAATAGTAAGTCCATATGAAATGACAATAGCACTAGGTGAAAATGCAGTAGAGAATGGAGTAGAATTTAAGTTAGGTTATAAAGTAATAGATATAATAAAAGAAGGAAAGACATATAAAATAAAGTTTGAAAATAAAGAAAGTATAGAAGCTAAAATAATAATAAATGCATCTGGTCTATATGGTGCTTATTTAAGTAATTTAGTAAATAAAGAAAAATATGAAATACAACCAATAAAAGGAGAATACTGTTTATTTGATAAAGTAGCAGGAGGTATTTGTAATAAAACATTATTTCAAGTTCCAAGTAATTTAAGTAAAGGTGTATTAATAACTCCAACAGCTGATGGAAATTTACTTCTTGGACCTAATGCTAAGTCTGATGAAAGTATAGGTACTTCAAGAGAAGGTATAGATGAAATAATTCAAAAAGGCAGTAAAACAATACAAAACTTACCTATGGGAAGAATATTAACTTCATTTAGTGGCATAAGACCTAAAACTGATAATGAAGACTTTATAATAAGAAACTCAGAAGATAATTCTAATTTTATAAATGTAATAGGTATAGACTCGCCAGGTCTTAGTGCAGCCCCTGCAATAGGAAAATACGTAGTTAAGATAGTATCAGACTTAGTAGACTTAAAAGAAAAAGATAACTTTAAAAATGAAAGAAAAAATTTAGTCAGATTTTCTAATCTTAGTATGGAAGAAAAAAATAAACTGATAAAAGAAAACTCTTCTTATGGAAAAATGGTTTGTAAATGTGAATTAATAACGGAAGGTGAAATTATAGATTCTATAAAAAGACCATTAGGAGCAACCACTATAGATGGAGTCAAAAGAAGAACTAGAGCCATGATGGGAGGTTGTCAAGGGGTTGGATGTATGCTAACAATAGCAAATATACTAAGCAGAGAATTAGGAGTAGACTTAAGTGATATTAAGAAGAATAATGAAACTTCAGTAGTTGTCGGGTATAAGGAGGACTAGAACTATGAGAGAATATGATTTAGTAATTATAGGTGGCGGTGCAGCAGGAATTCTTTGTGCAATAGAAGGTAAAAAAAGAAGTATAGAAAGTATATTAATAATAGAAAAAGATCCGGATCTTGGAGGAATGCTAAGTAATAGTGACTATAATATAGGAAATGAAATTTATATTACGGGTAAAGAGTATAAAGAAAAAATATTAAAAGAATTAGAACGTTATAATGTTGATATAAATTTAAATACAATGGTATTAAATATAGAAGAAAATAATGAGGTAGTTTGTACAAGTGCACAAAGAGGTATAGAGAAAATTAAAGGGAAAAATGTAATTATTGCAAATGGTGGAAAAGAAAAATCAAGGAACTCAATAACTGCAGTTGGAGATAGAGTATCAGGTATACTTACTATAGGTATGGCAAAGAAAATATTTGCTATGGAAGATATGGTGCCTGGTAAAAATATTTTAATTGTAGGTGACGCTACTATATATATGATAGAACAAGAATTAAAAAAGTATAATATAAATGTAGTAGGTATTCTGTGTGAAGATGGAAATGCTGATAGAGTTAAGTCTTTAGGTTTAAAATATAATATATATGAAGGATATAAATTAGTAGGAATATATGGAGATGGAAGAGTTAGCAAGGTTAGTATTGAAAGAGATAATCATATTAAGGAGATATTTTGTGATACTTTAATATTTTCATATCCAATGCTAAGTGATGGAGTAGTAGCTATGAGGAGTAATATAGTTTTAAATCCAGAAACTACAGGATCTAAGGTTGATGAAAATTATAAAACTTCAAGAGATAATATATATGCATGTGAATGGAATTTATATTCATAATGACATATATGAAATAGAAAAAGAATGCAAAGAATTAATAGAAAATTTAAAATAAAATTAATAGGAGTATATTGATATTTATCATTTTACTTCCTATTTTTTATTTTATAAAAAAATAGTTGTAAAAACAACTAAATATGATATAATGATATAGTTGCATAAACAACTAATAAAAAGGTGGAACTTTATATGTGTATAGAAAAATGTAAAGAAAATAAGCATATAGGAAAATACATATCTCATTTATATAGAAAAGGGAGTGTATTTATAAACAAAGAAGTCTCTAAGTTTGGAATTGGATCTGGTCAATTTATGTTTTTACTTGAGCTATATACAGAGGATGGTAGAAATCAAGAAGAAATATCTGAAAAATTAAAAATAGACAAAGGTACAACGGCAAGAGCTTTAAAAAAATTAGAAGATCAAGGCTTTATAACTAGAATTAAAGATGAAAATGATAAAAGATCAAACAAAATTCATTTAACTAATAAAGCAAAAAATATAAAAGAAGATGTGCTAGGAGTGTTAGGTCAGTGGAATAATAAAATCGCTGAAATATTAACAGAAGAAGAAGAAGAAACTATGAAAGAATTACTTGAGAAAGTATGTAAAAATATAAATATATAAGGAGGATACGAATGAAAAATAGTCAACAAATTTTAGGAACAGAGCCTATAGGTAAATTATTATTAAAATACTCTGTACCTGCAATCATAGGAATGATGGTAAATGCACTTTATAATGTTGTAGATAGAATGTTTATAGGTAATATACCAAATGTTGGTCCTATGGCAATAACAGGTCTTGGTGTAACTATGCCAATAATGACAATAATGCTTGCGTTTGGTATGTTAGTTGGTGTAGGTTCTGCAACTAATATATCTATAAAAATGGGGCAAGGAAAAAGAGATGAAGCAGAAGGTATAATAGGAAATGCAATAACTTTATCTGTAACAATCGGAATTATATTAACAGTAATAGGAACAGTTTTCTCAGATAAGATATTATCAGCATTTGGAGCTAGTGATTCAACTTTATATTATGCTAAATCATATATGAGTGTAATATTATTAGGAGCAGTTTTCCAAATACTAGCTATGGCTTTTAATAATATGATTAGAGGAGATGGAAATCCTAAATTATCAGCTATAATAATGACCGTTGGTTGCGTTACGAATATAGTATTAGATGCTGTATTAATATTTGGGTTCAATATGGGAATACAAGGAGCTGCAATAGCTACAGTAACCTCTCAAGGTGTAACTGCTATATGGGGATTATTATATTACTTAAAAGGAAAGTCGAATTTAAAGTTTAGAAAATCAAGTTTAAAGTTAAACTCTAATATAGTAAAGATGATATTTGCAATAGGATCAGCTCCATTTGCAATGCAATTAGCTGCTAGTTTAGTTCAAGTATTAAGTAATAATTCTTTAAGAAGTTATGGTGGAGACTTAGCAATAGGAGCAATGGCTACTATAAGCTCTATAACTATGATATTTTTAATGCCTTCTTTTGGATTAGTACAAGGTATGCAACCAATTGTTGGATTTAACTATGGAGCTAAGAATTATGATAGAGCAGTTAAGACATTTAAGATTACACTTTTAGCTTCTACTTGTATGTTTGTAGTTGGATCTTTATTAATTCAGTTTGCACCACAAGTTTTAGTTGGTATGTTTAATAGAGATGCAGAGCTTATGGACATTACTGTTAATGGTTTAAGAAAATATGCTTTTGCACTTCCAATAGTAGGATTATCTGTTGTTGGTACTAACTATATTCAATCTACAGGTAAAGCTAAAGTTGCTATGGTACTTAGTTTACTTAGACAGGTTATTTTATTAATACCTATGATATTAATTTTACCTAATATTTTTGATTTAAATGGTGTTTGGTTTGCTCAACCAACAGCTGATATAATTGCTTCTGTTATAACTGGTGTGGTTATATTAAGGGAAATTAGAAGTTATAAAATTAAAGAAGTTTACAGTGAAGATATTCAAGCTGTATAGATAAAAAATGCTACCTCAAATTTTGAGGTAGCATTTTTTATAGTCAACTTTTAGTATAAAATGTTGTAACTTAATAAATGTAATATGAATAGAATATATAGGCAGTTAATAAAAATTTACAAAGTTGTCAATTTTAAATGAGGTAGATGTATGGAAATTTATAAATATGAATTATATGAAGATATAAATTTAAATAAGTATGATTTTCAAAAAAAATCTAAATGTAAAATAATATTAGAAAATAATATTTGTAAATCTTTTTACTGTGATAATGAGCATAAATATTTTTATATAGATAAAGATCTTTATGATAAAAGTAGTGAAGATAAAATTAATATTGAGAATGAATACTTATATAAAATAGAGTTTAATGGATTGAAGGATGAAAATATTGATTTAAGACTTTATATAATAACTTGTATAAATGATGAAAAAATTTTAGACAATATAAATTTAAACTCATATAAAGTTATAAGCTTAATGGACAAAAATCAAATAACAAAATTAGCTATTAGAGTTGAAGGTAGTGGTAACTTTAGAATTGATTCAATAAAAATATACAGAAGAAAAAAAATAAATTTTATGTATACGAATAGCATAGAAAATAGATTTATATTTAACAAGATAGACAAGCTTAGTGACTTAAAAATAGCATGTATATTTGATAAACTTACAGAGTCTTGTTTTGATGGAATATGTAACTTGATAAAGGTACATCCATATGAATGGAAGGGTGAATTAGAACTTAATAGACCTAATATATTATTAGTAGAATCAGCCTGGCATGGAAATGATGATGCATGGAATAAAAAAGTACAATATATAAATAAGTATAATACGTTGGAGTTAAAGAATTTAGTTGATTGGTGTAAGAAAAAGTTTATACCAACAATATTTTGGAATAAAGAGGATCCTGTTCATTATAATCATTTTATAAATACAGCAAAGTTATTTGATTATGTATTTACTACAGATGAATCTAGCGTAAACAAATACAAAATAGATTTAAAACATGACAATATATTTGTATTACCATTTGCGGCAAATCCTAAAATTCACAATCCAATAAAAATTGATTTAAATAGATGCAATAAAGCTTGTTTTGCAGGAAGTTATTATAATAATAAATATGAAAGAAGAAGAGAAAGATTAGATACTATTTTAGAAGCAGCAATAGAATCTATAGGCCTTGATATATATGATAGAAATTATAATAGAAACCTAAAGCAGTATGAATATCCAAATAAGTTTAAAGAAAATATAGTGGGATATTTACCGGTGGAAAAACTAGATAAGGCAAATAAGGGATATAAGGTAGTTTTAAATGTAAGTACTGTAGATAATTCTAAAACAATGTTTTCTAGAAGAATATATGAAGTTTTAGCCTGTGGAACACCTATTATAAGTACTTATTCTTTAGGAATTGAGGAGCTATTTGGAGACATAGTAATGGTTAGTGATGATAAGCAAAAGATTAAAGATGAACTTTCAAAAATTGAACAAGATAATTATTATTATGATATTAAATCTATAAAAGGAATTAGACGGATTTTAGAAAATCATACCTACAATCAACGTTTAATGTATTTATTAGATAAAGTAAGTATTAATATTAATAATATAAATAAAGATATTTGTATAATTGGATTAGTTAAGGGGTATGAAGATTTTAAAAAAATATCAGAAAATTATGAAAATCAACTATACAAATATAAAAAACTACTTTTAATAACATATAGTGAAGAACTATATTTAAAGCTAAAAGGTAGTTGTAACTTTGATAAAAATATATTACTTCTAAATAATAAAAGTATGAACTTAAGTTTAAAGGATATTATTGATTCTGACTATATATCAATATTAAATCCTAATAATTATTATGGCAAATATTATTTAAGAGATTTAGTAAATGCAACTATTTACACAAATGCAGAAGTAATAGGTAAAAAGTCATATTTCAAATATAATAAAGGGTTTATACTAAAGAATAATATAACTTTGAATTTAGAAAATGAAGGTAAAGACTTTAAATACACAAACTTATTATATTTGGATAGAAGTATGATTAATAGAAGGATTATAGAGAATTATACTATTTATGAATTACTAAAATATATAAATTTAAATTATATTGATAAATTTGAGTATGGATTTAAGTACTTTTCTATAGATAAATATAACTTTATAGAAAATATCGAGATTACGATTCAAAGTTTTGTAGATATGTAGAAATATAAAAAATTAAGGGTTGATAAAACAATGGACTATATATCAAAAGATTTAGATCGATTATATGATAAATTTAAAATCATATTAAATAAAAATTCTAATGAAAATTATATAGAAACTAGTAATGACCTTATGAGAATAATATACTTAATATATTTGGGTATAAAAAAGTTCATTTTGATAAATTTATAAATTGGGAAGATGAAAAAATGGGAAGATCGTATCTTAGAAGATTAAATGGTCATGAATTTCTAGGAGATTTAATAGAAGCTTATAGAGAAACAAAAGAAGAGAAGTATTTAAGTGTAGGATTAGAGTTAGTATATCAGTGGATAGATAAATATGAAAATGAATACGATATAGAATACAGAAATAAATATGATTATCATGATGAAACAACAGCTCTAAGAATGAACTATTGGGTAAATTTTATTTTAAATTGTTATAATTTATTTAGACGCGAATATTTAGAACGATTTGTATCTAATATATCTAAAACAGCAGAATTACTTTCAAATGAAAACTTTCATAATAAAAATACAAATCATGGAATGTATCAAGACTTATCTCTACTATTATATTCACAAATATTTACTTAGATAGCAAATCAAAAATTTATGAAGAATTATCAAAAAACAGATTAAAAAAATATTTTGATTTTGTTTTTGTTGAAGGTGTTCATAAAGAACACACTCCATTTTATCATTATGAAGTCAGTAAAAGTTTAAAATTATATTCTATTGTAATGAGAAGCATAGATAATGATTTTTCAAAATATTTATATGAAAAGTATGAGAATACATTAAGATTTTCTTATCAAATACTAAAACCAAACGGTTGCTTTCCTGAAATTGGTGATAATGCATCTAAAAAGGTAATTGAATCATACAAAGACTTATATAACGATAAATATTTCGACTATGCAATTACAAGTGGTAATGATGGAGTAATTCCTAAAGAAGATTCTGTAGTATTTAAAGATGCAGGGTATGCAATATTTAGAGATAGTTGGGGTAAAGGTAAGAATGGTTTATATATATTATTTTCAGCTGCTTATAATAGCAATTATCATAAGCACTGTGATGATTTGTCTGTTTTAATATATAAAGGAAAAAATATATTTGTAGAATCAGGATTTAATGGATATGAATATAAAGATAAATTTACAAAGTATGCATATTCTTCATTTGCTCATAACACTTTGATTGTATATAATAAATCTATAAAATTACGCGAATTTCTTAACCGTGAAAATAAAACTAATAATATGGCACAGTTTGAAGATACAAGTAGTATATACGATGATGTATATATTGAAGATTATATTATAAGAGAAGATAAGAATATGGTTTTAGGTGTGAATAATAGATATAAAGACTTAATTCATAAAAGGAAGTTAGAGTACGATAGAATTAATTCTAAAGTAGAGATAAAAGATTATATCATATCTAAATATGAACATACTTATAAAATACTATGGAACTTGGATAAAAGTATAAAAGTTAAATATGATGATGGAATTTATCTATATGATGATGAGAGAATTATATGCAAGATTTGTATAAATTCTTCAAAAAATTTAAACATAAATGAATACATTGGAGATGAGGAAAATATGAGAGGATGGTACTTTGATTCTCCTAGGAATACACAAAAAAGAATAACACTTGAAGTCGAAATTAAATCTACATCAGTAGAAGTAGATACTATAATAATATTTTATTAAGGTATAAAAATTATTATATAGTATGATGAAAATAAATTAAAAGGAGATAATTATGAAAAAATTAATTTTTATAAAAATTGTATTTAATACTTTTAGATTTAGTGATATTAGACTAGACCAGAGTGGATAAAATATAGAATGAATATATTTATGAATTATACATGTCAAAGTCTTATCAATCAAACAAATCAATCCTTTATGTGTACTTTACTTTATGATAAATTAAGCAAAGAAATTATAGAAAGTGAACTAAGAAAATATCCAGAGCTACCTAAAAATATTGTATTTGAAAGTAATTTAAATAAACTAAAAGATATGGTAAAAAGTTATGACTATGTTTACGAAGTTAGATTAGATGATGATGATATGTATCACAATAGTTTTACTCAACAGTTGTTAGACTATAGTCCAAATCCTGAAACACAGGTATTGATAAACCAAAAAGGATATGTATATGACATTATAAATGATAAACTAGGTAAATGGTATTTTGAATCTCCTCCATTTTATACACTTATATATAAGGCAAGTGATTATCTAAATAATGTACGATATTATTTAGAAGGTGGTCATGCAGGTGCAATAAAGTTAAAATATGAAGTTCTAGAGAGCGAAAATTATATGGTTATATTGCACGGTAAAAATACTTTAAACAAGTTTAATTCTAGAAATCAAGTTGGAGTTATTGAAGATTTATACGAAAAGAATAGAATTTTGAATGAATTTAAAGTTTCTTGTTTTGATAAGCGAGCATATAAAAATATATAGTAAAAGTAAATATATGGAGGTGTATTAATTGAAAGATGTAGATATTAATAACTTAGCAAGTGTAATTGTAATATCTTATAGTAATATAAAATATCTTAAAGAAAATATAAATTCTATTTTGAAACAAAATTACTCACCGATTGAAATAATAATAAGTGATGATTGCTCAAATGAATTTGATGAAGAGTTTAAAAAATCATTAGAGTTGTATATAGAAGAAAACAAGAAGGAAAATATTATAAATTATATAGTTAATAAGAATAAAATAAATGAAGGTGGTGTAAAAAATTTAAATAAAGCAATAAGACTGTCTAAAGGTAAATATATAATACCATTAGAATGTGATGATTGTTTTTATGATAGTGAATCAGTAAAAAACATTGTTGATTTTTTTAAATATAATTCACAATATTTAATGGCTAAATCTTATGAATATAGCTGTGATGTAAATATGAATCCAATTAGTAAAGAACGATTTCCACAATGGTGTATAGATTTGCTAAATGGTGATCCACTAGATTTATATTTAAGATTGTGTAAAGGAAATTTTATATCAGGATCTCATCTTTATTACACGAGAGAATTTATAGATAAATTTGGAATGTATGATGAAGACTATAAACAATTAGCTGATCATACAAAGTTATTAAATGTAACTAGGCAAGGGTGTAAAATAGGCATAATAGACGCAATAACAATATATAGAAGATGGGGAGGAGAGTCAAGAGATTTTAATGGTTATAATTTGGATCAAGAAAAGAAAATACAAATTAAAAATGAGTTGAATAAAGATAGAAAAACTATGCGTGAAAAAGAAATTATTCCATATATAGATAAAATAAAAATTGGTAGACCGTGAGATTTATTATATATAAATGTATATAAATTTGTAGAAGTATGTAACTATACAATGGATTATTAATATAATGTAGTAAAAATAATACTAGGAGGTATTATAAGTGCAAAATATTGATGTTAATAATTTAGTAAGTATAATTGTAATTAGTTATAATAATATACAATATTTAAAGCAAAATATTTATTCAATTCTAAAACAAGACTATTCACCGATTGAAATAATAATAAGTGATGATTGTTCAGATAAATTCGATGAAAAATTCAAGAAATCAGTTGAACTATATATACAAGAATATAAAAAAGATAATATCGTAAACTATATAGTAAATAAAAATGAAACCAATGAAGGTGGTGTAAGAAACTTAAATAAAGCAATAACGTTATCCAAAGGTAAATATATAATACCATTAGAATGTGATGATTGCTTTTATGATAGTAAATCAGTTGAGAATATTGTCAATTTTTTTATGTATAATCCATAATATTTAATAGCTAAATCTTTTGAATATAGCTGTGATATAAACTTGAAGCCGATAAGTATAGAGAAAATACCTAAAGAGTATAAAGATTTATTAAATGGTGATCCTTTAAATTTATATTTACAATTATGTAAAGGAAATTTTATATCAGGATCACATCTTTACTATACTAGAGCGTTTATAAAAAAATTTGGAATGTATGATGAAGATTATAAGCAATTAGCAGATTATCCAAAGTTATTAAATATAACTAGAAAAGGATGTAGAATAGGAATTATAAAAGTAATAACAATATATAGAAGATGGGGTGGAGAATCAAGAGATATGACTGGATACAATCTAAATCAAGACCGAAAAGTACAAATAAAAAATGAGTTAGAAAAGGATGTAATGATTATGAGAGAAAAGGAGATTTTCCCTTATATTGATAAATTAAATAAAAATCATAATTAATAAGGTGATAAAATGAAGAAGTTTAAAAATCCAATATATGTAACAAAGTCCTTTCTCCCACCTATTGAAGAATATTATGAAAAATTAAAAATAATATGGAATAGTAGATGGTTAACAAATAATGGACCTATACACAATGAGTTAGAGTCAAAATTAAGAGAGTATTTAAAAGTAAAAAATAGTATATTATTTACAAATGGACATTTAGTATTATATAGTGCTTTAAATATATTAAATCTAAAAGGAGAAGTAATAACTACACCTTTTACATTTGCATCAACAACTCACGCAATAATAGAAAATAACTTAAAACCAGTATTTTGTGATATAAATATGGAGAACTTTACTATTGATACAAATAAAATTGAAGATTTAATCACAGAAAGAACATGTGCTATAGTACCTGTTCATGTATATGGATATCCATGTAATGTATATGAAATTGAAGAAATAGCTAAAAAATATAATTTAAAAGTAATATATGATGCAGCTCATGTTTTTGGAGTTGAATTAAATAATATAGGAATAGGTAACTTTGGGGATGTATCAATGTTCTCCATGCATGCTACTAAAGTTTACAATACTATAGAAGGTGGACTTTTAACATTTAATAATAAAGAATTAATAAGTAAACTAAATGATTATAAAAATTTTGGAATAGTAAACTCTGAAAAAGTTGAATCAATAGGTATTAATGCAAAGATGAGTGAATTTCAAGCAGCAATGGGATTAGTTAATTTAAATTATATTGAAAAAGAAATTGAAAAGAGAAAAAATATTTCAAATCTATATAGATCAAATCTAAAGGATATAGATGGTATTTATACAGTTCAAGACAAACCTGGTGTTAAGCATAATTATTCATATTTCCCAATATTAATAAATGAAGAAAAGTTAGGGATTAGTAGAGATTCTCTATATATAAAATTACAAGATTATAATGTTTTTTGTAGAAAATATTTTTATCCATTGACAGTAGAATTTGATTGTTATAAAGGAAGATATGATACGAAAAATCTATCTAACGCATATTATGTATCAAACAATACATTAACATTACCTATATATGGAGATTTAGAAGAAGAAAGCATATTAAATATTATAGATATAATTAAGTATATTATAAGATGTAATTGAAGGGATTTATATGATTAATGATATAAGTAATATTTTTCTTAGAATTAAGAATAAAGATATGTTTAATAGCATTATGAAAAAAGTAAAAAATAAAAATCTTACTATAGACGGATTAAGATTTTATTTAAATAAGGTAGAGGAGTTGACTAATGAGGATATATCTATGTTAGAAGATTATTTTTTTAAAACTAATTATAGAGAAAATATAGTTTATGGAAATAAAGTAATAAGTATAATAATTCCAACTTATAATAAGGGACATATTATTGTAGAATCAATAGAAAGTATTTTAAGACAAAGCTATAAAAACTTTGAAATTATAATAATAGATGATTTTTCTACAGATAGAACAGAAGATATTATAAAAAATAAGTACAAGAATGAAAGTAGAATAAAATATTATAAAAATATTAAAAATATAGGATCAAGAAAAAGTCAAAAAAAAGGATATAATTTATCCAGAGGTGACTATGTTATATTTATGAATGATGATGATTTTTATATTGATAATGACTTTTTTACTAATTGCATAAATTTATATTCTAGACATAATAATATATCATTTATCGTTGGCGATATGATTGTATATTATGAAGGAAATATAAGTAATAATATAGAAATACGTGAATTAAATCTACCACCAGAAATAGACAAAAATAATTACTTTTTAGAAATTTCATCAGGTATAATAAAGAGAAAACCACCAACAACATTATCAGTTATGCATAATAGACGTAATTTAGAGTATGTAGAAGTAAATCATATGGATGGATTTGGAGATATAGATTTATATCAAAGAGCATTACTTGGAGGTAATGCTTTATCAATAAACAGTATAGTTGCAGTATTTAGAAGACATAAAAGAGCTAATAGTTACTCACTTAGAGTAGAAGAAATCATAGAAACACTAGATGCGATAAAATCCACAAAACAGTTATCTTGTCAAAAGTTTGGATATGATAAAGAATTTATGAATAATGTATTTGATAAAACCTTTAATTTATGTATAGATTGGTACAAAACTGTATCTACGCCTACAAATGAACAAATTGAAATAGTTAATAAATGGTTAAGAGAAAATAATATTTAGCTAATATACGACTCAATTAATTGGAGGATAAAAATGAATAGTTTCTTTTCACGAGAAGAATTGTACAAATTAGGTTTAAAAAATTTTGGAGATAATGTACTAATAAGTAAAAAAGCTAGCATTTATAATGCAGAAAACGTGTATATTGGAAACAATGTTAGGATTGATGATTTTTGTATTTTAAGTGGAAATATAAAGATAGGTAGTTATGTTCATATATCAGCATATGTTGGATTATTTGCAGGAGATGAAGGTATTGAAATAAATGATTTTGTATCAATATCATCTAGATGTGTAATATATGCTATTTCTGATGATTATTCTGGAAATGCAATGGCAAACCCAATGGTAGATGATAAATATAGAAATATATATGGAGGGAAAGTAATTTTAGAAAAGCACTCAATACTAGGAACAGGAACAACTGTTTTACCAAGTGTAAGAGTAAAAGTAGGAACAGCAATAGGTGCTTGTTCGCTAATAAAGAATGATTGTGATGAATGGTCTATATATGTAGGATGCCCTGCTGTAAAAATAAAAAATAGAAGTAAGAATATATTAGAATTAGAAAAGCAGATGCTTATAGATAAATTAAAAAGTATAGATTAATAAAGTTTAAATTATGTATATGATTAGGGTGAATAAATTGGAAAATTTTAAATTTATATATACAAAGATAGATGGATTATACGTAATAGAATCAAAGATTTTTCAAGATAAAAGAGGTTATTTTTTAGAATACTATAATAAAAAAGAATTTTATAATAATGGATTAACAATGAACTTTGTTCAAGACAACTAATCAAAATCAACTCAAAATGTACTAAGAGGACTTCACTTCCAAACTAAAAATCCACAAGGTAAACTTGTAAGAGTTATAAAGGGCACAGTTTATGATGTTGCAGTTGATTTAAGAATAGGATCACCAACATTCGGACAATATGAAATGGTTCTTCTATCAGAAGAAAATAAAAGACAGCTTTATATACCAGTAGGTTTTGCTCATGGATTTTTAGTAAAATCAAAAGAAGCTATATTCACATATAAATGTAGTGATTTTTATAATCCAGAACATGAAAGTGGAATTATATGGAATGATAAAAATATAAATATAGACTGGCCAATAGATAATGTAGATAATTTAATTATTTCAGAAAAAGACAAAAATTTAAAGACTCTGTATGAAGTAGATATACCTTTTAAATATGAAGGATAGTAGTAATATGAAAAATGTGCTGGTTACAGGAAGTCAAGGTCAGTTAGGATATGATCTTGTAAAAGAGTTATATAAAAGGGACTATATTCCAATTTGTCCAACAAAAGAAGAAATGGATATTACAGCAGACCGTCAAACTAAAGACTATATATTAAATAGTAACTGCGATGCAATTATTCATTGTGCTGCATATACTAACGTAGATAAAGCTGAAGAGGAAATTGATTTATGTATGAAGGTAAATGGAAGAGGAACTAAAAATATAGCGAAATGTGCTAATATTTTAAATATACCTATGATATATATAAGCACAGATTATGTATTTGATGGAAATAAACAAAGTCCATATAATGAAGATGATAATATAAATCCAATAAATATATATGGAAAGAGCAAATATATAGGAGAGCAATATGTAAGAACTTTATTAGAAAAATATTTTATAGTAAGAATATCATGGGTATTTGGAATAAATGGTAAAAACTTTATAAAGACGATGTTAGACCTATCTA
The DNA here is from genome assembly GCF_900604535.1 of Romboutsia sp. Marseille-P6047. Lineage (NCBI taxonomy): Bacteria > Bacillati > Bacillota > Clostridia > Peptostreptococcales > Peptostreptococcaceae > Romboutsia > Romboutsia sp. Marseille-P6047. The sequence continues at coordinate 147,911 of NZ_UWOT01000007.1, read as the reverse complement.
ATAATAAAGAAATAATAAGTGTAATAAACGATCAAATAGGATCACCAACATATACAAAAGATATATCAAAATTATTAGTAGATATGCTTGAAAGTAAAAAATATGGAACATATCATGCTACGAATGAAGGTTATTGCACATGGTATGAACTTGCAAAAATAATATTCGAAATAGCTAATAAAGATATAAACTTAATACCAATAACTACGAATGAATATAAGTCAAAAGCAATAAGACCACTAAATAGTAGATTAAATAAAGATAAATTAAAAGATAATAATTTTCACTTACTTCCAGATTGGAAAGTTGCAGTTGAAGAATATATAAAAGAAATAAATAATTCTTAAGACATAAAAGTATGTAAATGATGAGGTTGATATTAAATGAAAGGTATAATACTTGCAGGAGGTCTTGGAACCAGACTATATCCACTGACAAAATCAATATCAAAACAAATTTTACCTGTATATGACAAACCAATGATATATTATCCATTATCAGTATTAATGTTGGCTGGAATAAAAGAAATTCTTATAATATCTACACCTAGGGATCTACCTATGTATGAAGATTTACTACAAGATGGAAGTCAGTTAGGAATTAAATTAAGCTATGAGATTCAAAATAAACCAAAGGGCTTAGCACAAGCATTTATATTAGGAGAAGAATTTATAGGCAACGATAGTGTATCATTAATACTAGGAGATAATATATTTTATGGATTTGATTTTATAAATAAGATAGAAAAAGCATCTCATTTAAGAGATGGTGCTCTAATATTTGGATATGAAGTAGACAGCCCACGTGAATTTGGAGTTGTAGAGTTTGATGAGAATTATAGAGTAGTATCTATAGAAGAAAAGCCTAAAAATCCAAAATCAAATTATATTGTTCCTGGATTATATTTTTATGATAATAATGTTATAGAAATAGCTAAAAATATAAATCCATCAGAAAGAGGAGAATTAGAAATAACATCTATAAATAATGAATATTTAGCTAAAGGAAAACTTAGTGTAGAATTATTATCTAAGGATACTATATGGCTAGATACAGGAAATTATAATGCACTAAGAAAAGCATCAAATCTTGTTTATAAAATGCAAACTGAAAAAAATATAAATATAGGATGTATAGAAGAAGTAGCATACAATAAAGGATATATAAATGGAGATAAACTCATTAAATTAGCTGAGTCATATAAAAAAACATCTTACTATAATCAATTACTTAAGTTAATTAGCAATAAATAAAGGAGAATTTTAACTATGAAAACAATTTTAGTTACTGGAGGAGCAGGTTTTATAGGAACAAATTTTATATATTATATGATGAATAAGTATAAAGACTACAAAATAATTAATTTAGATAAATTAACATATGCATCTAATATAAGTAATTTAAAAAAACTAGAAAATAATAAAAGCTATAAATTTATAAAAGAAGATATTTGTAATAAGGAATTTATATTTTATTTATTCGAAAATGAAAATATTGATATAGTAGTTAATTTTGCAGCAGAGTCGCATGTTGATAATTCAATATCAAATCCAATGATATTTACACAAACGAATATATTAGGAACACAAGTATTACTAGAAGCATGTAGGAAATATAATATAAAAAAGTTTCATCAAGTGTCAACAGATGAAGTATATGGAGATTTACCAATAGACAGAAAAGATTTATTATTCAATGAAAATTCAAAAATAAATCCAAGCTCACCGTACTCAGCATCAAAAGCATCTGCAGATTTATTAGTTAAGTCATACTATAGAACTTATAATCTGCCTATAACAATTTCTAGATGTTCAAATAATTACGGAGAGTTTCAGCATCAAGAAAAACTTATACCTTTGATAATAAGTAAAGCTATAAATAATGAGAGTCTACCGGTTTATGGAAATGGAATGAATGTTAGAGATTGGATACATGTAAAAGATCATTGTGAAGCTATTGATATAATAATCCATAAAGGCAAACTTGGGGAAATATATAATGTGGGATCTAATAATGAAAAAAGCAATATAGAAATTGTTAAAATGATATTAAAAGAGTTAAATAAGCCTGACTCACTTATTAAATATGTAAAAGATAGACCAGGTCATGATCTAAGATATGCAATAGATTCATCTAAGATACAAAGAGAATTAGGATGGAAGCCCAAATATAGTTTTGAAGAAGGAATAAAAAATACTATTAGTTACTATATTAACATATTTTAAAATGATAAGAAAAATAAAGTCTAATGTAGTATGAATAAAAGAGGATTATGTAATGCATGATTCTCTTTTATTTGTACTACATTGATAATATATACATTATAATATATTTATACAAAATAAAATTTTGAAGGGAGCAAGAGATGATTGAAGTAAGTAATTTATGTAAATCATTTACTAGAGTAGTAAAAGATGAGTCAAATAAAAAAGTAAAATTAAAAACCAAAAAAGAAGAATTTTTAGCTGTAAATAATGTATCTTTTACAGCTGGAAAAGGAGAAATAATAGGAATATTAGGTCCTAATGGAGCTGGTAAAACAACATTGCTAAGAATGTTAGGTGGAATATTAACACCAACATCAGGTAGTATAAAAGTGGCAGGGTACGATTACTTAAAAGATAAGAATTTAGCAAAAAAAGAAATAGGGTATATATCCGGTAATACAAAGTTATATAATAGATTATCTCCAAGAGAACTACTCACTACCTTTGGAAGCTTATATGATATGGAAGAATATGAAATAGAAAAATCAATTGACCATATAGTAGAAGTGATGGATATGAAGAACTTTATAGACAATCGTATCGAAAATTTATCAACAGGGCAAAATCAAAGAACTTCTATTGCAAGATGTCTAATTCATTCACCAAAAATTTATATATTTGATGAACCAACATTAGGATTAGATGTAATAAGTAGTAAGTCTATAATAGATTTTATGAAAAATGAAAGGGATAATGGAAAAACTGTATTATATTCAACTCACTATATGGAAGAAGCAGAAACATTATGTGATAAAATTTATATGATTCACAAAGGAGAAATAATAGCAAATGGAAGTTGTGAAGAATTAAAACGTGAATACAATACACAAAGTTTAAGAGATATATTTATAAATATTGCTAGTAAAAGGGGGAATCTAATTGAGGACTAAAATGGTTAAATCTATATTTAAGAAAGAAATGATAGACATTCTTAGAGATAAAAAAACTTTATTTATGGGAATTGTACTTCCATTAATTCTATACCCTGTAATTATGATAATAATGACACAGATAATGAGTGCATCAATGAGTAGTATGGAAAAAGATGATATAAATATAGCTTTTGAAAAAACTCCAAATCAAGAACTAATAAAGTTGATGGATGAAGAGAAAAATGATAAAAATGGAAATATAAATCTAATAGAGACTAATAATTATAAAAAAGAATTAGAGGATGGAAATATAGATGCTTATATAATTACTAATATAAATAATAATATAGAAGAATATGAAATTTACCTAAATTCATCGAAGGAAAAATCTGGTACAGTAATTAATAAATTAGAAAATATATTTGAAAAATATAAAACTAATATTGTAGAGACAAAGCTTATTGAAATTGGATTAAGCCCTAATGAAGTACTAGAACCAGTAGTAATAGAAACTATAGATGTGGCAAAAACAGAAGAAATAGCAGGGTCATTACTTGGTCAAATTATACCAGTTATTTTAATAATAGGAGTTCTTTTAGGAGCAATTTATCCAGCAATAGATTCTATGGCAGGAGAAAAAGAGAGAGGTACTTTAGAAACGCTATTTACATTACCTATAACGAACTTAGAATTGGTAATGGGGAAATATATGGCAGTATCTTTTTGTGCAATAGTGACTGCATTATTAAATGTATTATCCATACTTTTGACACTAGGATTTTTATTTGTAAGTGGAGGTGTAGTAGAAGGAATATCTTTAAGTAGTTTTAATATAGGAGAATTAATTTTTCCTCTAATAATAACATTATTATGTATATGCTTATTTGCAATGGTTATATCTGCTGTAAGTATGTGTGTATGTTCTTTAGCTAAAAGCTTTAAAGATGCTCAAAACTATATAACACCAGTTATGTTTTTAGTGCTTATACCATCATATGCTTCAATGATACCAACTATCAAACTTGATACTTTTACATCTATAATACCAGTGGTTAATATATCTTTACTTATAAAAAGTGTATTAGGATTCAACTCAGAGATTAATTTAGTAGCGATGGTATTTATATCTAATTTTACTTTTGTAATTTTAGCTGTTATTTTATTGTCTAAGATGTTTAACTCAGAAGAAATACTATTTGGGAGTAGTAGAAGTTTTTCATTCTTAGAAAAGCGCTCAAATATTAAAAAGGGAACTATGCCAAGTATGAGTGATGGTATAATATTATATGCTTTTGGATTAGTTTTACTTATATATGTAGGCAGTTTAGTACAAATGAAGTTTGGAATGGCAGGAATTGCTATGACTCAAGTAATGATAATAGGTCTTCCTTTATTATTTGCTTATTATATAAAATCAGACTTTAAAAAAGTATTTAGTTTAAATATACCAAGCATAAAACAAGTATTTGGAGCAATAAGTCTATGGATAGGTACATATATTGGGGTTATGTTAATAAGTCAAATACTTATAATGTTATTCCCTAAAAGTATGGAAGTAGTAGATGGACTAAATGATGCATTATTTATGAAGGATAATTTTATATTAAATTTACTTATAGTAGCATGTATGCCAGCTATTTGTGAAGAAATATTTTTTAGAGGGTTCTTACTAAGTTCATTTAAAGATAATAAAAAAACTTGTACTGGAGCAGTAATATTAACAGGTGTGTTATTTGGATTTATGCATATGGATTTTATAAGAATGATACCAACAGGAATTCTTGGAATATCTTTTGCTTATGCAGTATGTAAAACTAATTCTATATTTGTAAGTATGCTTATGCACTTTTTAAATAATGGATTATCAGTAGTAGTAAGTCATTTTTTATCTAATATAGAACATGTAGAAACTAGTACTAATGTTTCAAGTAGTTTAAGTATATTTCAGTGTTTAGTATACATCTCAATTAGTATCTTATTTATAGGTATAGCAGTGAAATTGTTAAAAAATAAGAATAAAAATAAAGAAATGTGTCGCAATTAATCGGCTTTTGAATAGTATATATTAAGAGAGATAATTCTCTAATATAATATTAAAAAGGTGGTTAGTGATATTTATGAAAAATAAAACTAGAAAAATGTCTTGTGGATGTAAATCAAATGTGAATAAATCTTGCGGGTGTAATTCTTGCAATACATCTAATGTAGTGAATCCTTCAAGCAATATGTCTAACTGTAATGAATATAAACAACTAGCTAACGAAAAATGTCAACAAGCTGAATGTATAAATAACAAAGCTAATAGAATAGCTCAACAAGCTTTGGCTGCTGAACAAAAAGCTGAATGCTTAAAACAACAAGCTATAGAAGAATGTAAAAGAGCTAATGAACTTTGGGCTCAATATGACCAATTAGCAGATCAAGGTATATGTTTAATGCAACAAGCACAAGCTTGCTTAGCTAAAAGTGTAGAGTGCTATGAAGACTTATATGAAGATGTAGAAGGTTGCAACTTAGCTGATTATGGATATAATTCTTCACATGTATCTAATAATTCATGCGGATGCAATAAAAATTGTGGATGTGGATGCTAGAAGAAATGGTATATCTCAATATTGAGATATACCATTTTTTTATTAAAATATATTGCAAATAAATTTGAATTATTATATCATTGTATTAATTGAATAATACAATTGAGGTGATTAAATGAATTGGCAAATTGATAATAATAAACCAATATATATACAATTATTAGAACAGATAAAATATAAAATTGTATCAGGTGAGATACCTATAGGTTCTAAGTTAGATTCAGTAAGAGTACTAGCTCAAGATGCACAGGTAAATCCTAATACTATGCAAAAAGCTTTATCAGAATTAGAAAGAGATGGACTTGTGTACTCTAAAAGAACTAGTGGAAGATTTGTAACAGATGATAAAGATAAAATTAACAATATGAGAGATGAAATAGCTAGAGCACAAATTAATTATCTAAAACAAACTTTACAAAGTTTAGGATATGATATGAGTGAAATAAAAGAAATTATAAGTAATAATTTGTAGGAGGAATAGATAATGGATAGTGTAGTAAGATTCAATAATGTAAGTAAAAGTTATGGTAAAAAACAAGTTTTACAAAATATAAGCTTAGAAATACCAAGAGGTAAAATTATAGGATTATTAGGTCCTAATGGAAATGGTAAAAGTACAATGATTAAGCTAATTAATGGATTATTAACTCCTAATGAAGGTGAAGTACTTATAAATGGACAAAAACCATCTAAAGAAATTAAAAATAAAGTTTCCTATTTACCAGAAAGAACGTATTTAAATGATTGGATGAAAGTAAAAGATATAATAAAATTTTTTAAGGACTTTTATGAAGACTTTGATGAAATTAAAGCAAATTCTATGTTAAAAGATCTTTCAATAGATATAAATGAAAAACTGAAAAATATGTCAAAGGGAACTAAAGAAAAAGTTCAACTTATATTAGTTATGTCAAGAAAAGCAGATATTTACATATTAGATGAGCCAATAGGAGGGGTAGATCCAGCGGCTAGAAGTTATATATTAAATACTATATTAACTAATTTTGATGAAAATAGTACATTATTAATAGCCACTCATTTAATTAGTGAGATAGAAAATATATGTGACGAGGTAATATTTATATCAGATGGAAGTATAGTTCTTCAAGGAGATGTTGAAGAGATAAGAAGTGAAAAAGGTAAATCTATAGATGCTTTATTTAGGGAGGTATTTAGATGTTAGGTAAATTAATAAAATATGAGCTAAAGGCTTGTGGCAGAACTTTTTTTCCATTATACTGTGCTATTATATTTATGTCATTAATAGTTGGATTTAGTATGAATATGGAAGTTTTTCAAATTCAAGGAATATCAATGATAGTATTATTTGGATTATTTGTAGCTCTTGTAGTGTTGACTATAATGATTACAATACAAAGATTTAGAAAAAATCTATTAGATGATGAGGGATATTTAATGTTTACTCTTCCTGTATCATCAAGAGAATTAGTTTTATCAAAATATATTGTATCATTACTATATGCAATATTAAGTGGGATAGTATCAATACTTTCATTTACTATAATGGGATTTATTATAAGTAAAATAAGTATTTTAGAATTAATATCAGTATTATCTGAAGTATTTTCACAAATTCATCCTATATCAAATATGATTTTAGTAACACTATTGTTTATGATAGTATCATACTCAGTATTTATTTTAACATTGTACTTATCAGTATCTATGGGGCAATTACCAATATTTAATAAACATAGAAACTTAGTAGCATTTATTAGTTTCTTTGTTATAAATATATTATCAAGTAAAATATATGAGTTAATAAGTAGTATTTTTATAAATACAATAGATGAAACTAGATTAGATATACCTATAAATAGTTCAAATGATTTTATGATTAATTTATCAGAAATGAGTAAAGTTTTTTCTTCATATTTTATATATGATATAGTTATATATATCCTTTTAGGAATTATTATTTTATTTGGAATAACTTATATATTAGATAAAAAGCTTAATTTAGAGTAAGTTAATTATGGAATGTATGGAGCAAATTTGCAAAATACATTCTTTTTTATTGTAATTTAAAGGCAAATTGTAAAAAGGAGAATCATTTTAGGTAAAATGCCATATTATTAATATTAAGGAGGTGTTAATTTGGATTATAGGTATTTATTTGAAGGAATAGAAGAGAAGATACAACTTAAAGATGGAAGATATGTAACACCTATAAATTTCGATAATGGTGCGACTACACCACCTCTAAAAAGTGTTATGAAAATAATTGAAGATAATATAAAGAATTATGGACCAATAGCTAGAGGTGTTGGATTTAAAGGTGATTATTGCACAGAGATATTTAATAACACAAGAAAAAGTATATTAAAATTTTTCAATCTACAAGACACTAACACACATACAATAATATATACGAAATCAGATACAGAATCATTAAATATTTTAGCTAATGAACTTATACAAAATAGAGATGATATGATTTTATCTACTAGAATGGAACATCATGCTAATGATTTACCTTTTAGAAAAGTTGGTAAAGTTGTTTATGCTGAAGTTGATGAGTTAGGAAGAGTTAAAATTGAAGATATAGAAAATCAATTAATAAAAGCTAATGGTAAAATAAAAATAGTGACTATCACAGGTGCATCAAATGTAACAGGATATATAAATCCTATACATGAAGTAGCGAAAATTGCTCATAAATATGGTGCAATTATAGTAGTAGATGCAGCTCAATTAATAGCTCATAAGAGTGTAGATATGAAGGGAAAATCAAAGGGTGAGGAAATAGATTTCTTAACATTTTCTGCTCATAAAGCATATGCACCATTTGGATCTGGAGCAATAGTTGGACTTAAAGAGTATTTGAAAGATTCAGAACCGATATTAGTAGGTGGTGGATGTGTAAAAGGTGTATTTGATAAATCTGTAGTTTGGTCACCTTTACCATCTAGGTATGAAGCAGGAACTCAAAACTTTTTTGGTGTAATAAGTATGGCAAAGGCATTGGAAGAGTTAAAGGAGATTGATTTAGACAAAATACAGTTACATGAAAAAGATATAAAAGAATACATTATAAATGGATTAAATAAAATACCTAATATTATTATATATGGAGATACAAATTATATTGATGATAGACTAGGTGTTATTACTTTTAATATAAAAGATAAATGTTGTTATGATATTGGACCTGTTATAGCTGATGAAACTGGAATATCTTTAAGAGTTGGTAAATTTTGTGCCCATCCATATGTACATCGATTATTAGGTGTAAGTGATGCAGATGCGTATAGTGACGTATTTGCGGGAGAAGATAGTTTAGGAATGATAAGAATTAGCTTAGGCTTATATAATACAATAAATGAAGCCAATGTATTACTAAATAAGTTAGAAGATATATCTAAAAGATTTAATTAAATTTAAATAATAAAAGATATAGATATGCTTATTAAAATAAGCATATCTATATCTTTTATTATTTAAATCTACGATTTTTTTTAGATGAATTAGAATAAAATGGAACCTTCGTCTTAGTATTAGAATTATTTTTACTATTAACTTTAGGTTTATCAATTTTTCTTTTAATATCATCTCTAACTTCTTTTCCAGATAATGTATCCATAACAGCTCTTTTTACAGTTTTAGCATCTCCAGATTTGTTTATAAATCCATTAGAAGTTTTTGTTGCAATTGCTAGGTCATAGTAATCAACACCTTTTATTTCATCTTTAAAGTTAATATAAAAGCTGTAGTTTCCACACTTACTATGTATCATTAGAGTTTCTTCATCAAGGCCTATTTTAGAAAATAGACTTAAATCATCAAATTGTAAAAATTCCATAAAATCACCTTTTTCTTAAATTAAAATATGAACATATCATATTTTATACTATAATATACAATTTATAAATAAAAATATGAAAAATAAAAATATATGTATTATTATACAAAATTTAAGTTTTTACTTAAGAGGACAAGCTACTTTTAATATAAAAAATAATAATATGTAATATAGATATAAAAATTAATTTATGTTTGTATAATAATAAATTCAATATTATAAAGATATATTAATTTAAAAGGAGAGATATTATGAGGTTTGGAGACAGAATTTTATATGATGATGGTGAAACTTATAAAGAAATAGGAGTTTTTATACAAGATATAAACTCAAAAGAAGCTATAGTTAAATTTGATAATTCTAAAGAAAAGAGCATAGTTCAGAAAAAATACGTAACATTTATTAGAGATATGAAAGAGATGGATTTGGTTCAAGCAATAACGGTTGCTGATTATATATCAAAAGAAAAATATGATGGGCATTATACATTATTAGCATTTACTAGTGAGTGTAGATTTTGCTTTGGTACTTTAGATAAGATAAGTTATAATACAACTAGTTTAATGGCTAAAGGTAAAACTATAGAAGAAGCTATTGCAAATGCAATAAAAAATAATATAGATTCAGATAGTATATCAAATAAAGAAGATAGGATGTACAAATGATTTATAAAAACGAGCATATGATAATATATAAATAATTGTATATTATCATATGCTCTTTAGCATTTTTATTATTTTTTTATATCTAGTATACTTTGGTTATCATCTATTATTTGAGTTTCAGAAGATTCATTTTCTGATAAATTCTCACTATTTAATATTTTCATAAATTCAGATCCTGTAATGGTCTCTTTTTCAAGTAAATACTCAGATAATTCATGTAACTTATCTATATTTTCTCTTAATATCTTACTAGCTTTCTCATGAGCTTCTTTTATAATACTCAATACTTCTTGGTCCACTTTTGTAGCAGTTTCAGGAGAACAAGTAAGAGAAGCATCGCCACCTAAGTATGGATTATTAACTGTTTCTAAGGCAACCATACCAAATTTATCACTCATACCAAATCTAGTTACCATAGCACGAGCAATTTTAGTTGCTTGTTCTATATCATTTGATGCACCAGATGTAGATATATTGAAAATAATTTCTTCTGCAGCACGTCCACCGGTGAATGTAGTTATTTTATTAAATGCTTCTTCTTTAGACATTAGAACACTTTCTGATTCTGAAACCTGCATTGTATATCCTAATGCACCAGATGTACGAGGTATAATAGTTATTTTATGAACTGGATCACTATTAGTTTGAATAGCAGCAACAAGAGCATGCCCAATTTCGTGATAAGCGATTATTTTCTTTTCTTTATCAGAAATAACGGCACCTTTACGCTGATACCCAGCTATAACAACTTCTACAGCTTCTTCTAAATCTTTTTGAGACACTAAGTTTCTATTATCTTTAACAGCAGCAATAGCAGCTTCATTAACTATATTAGCAAGTTCAGCACCAGATGCACCAGAAGTTGCTCTTGCTATTACATTACAATCTATGTTAGATTCAGTTTTTATATTTTTAGCATGTACCTTAAGTATAGATTCACGACCTGCTAAGTCAGGCATTTCAACTGGTATACGTCTATCAAAGCGTCCTGGTCTAAGTAGCGCTTTGTCTAAGCTTTCGGGTCTATTTGTAGCAGCAAGGATTACTACACCAAGCCCTCCATCAAATCCATCCATTTCTGTAAGTAACTGATTTAGGGTTTGCTCACGTTCGTCATTTCCACCCACTCCATTACCACTATCACGTTTTTTACCTATAGTATCAATTTCATCTATAAAAACTATACAAGGTGCTTTTTCTTGAGCTTGCTTAAATAAATCTCTAACTCTAGCAGCCCCCATACCAACAAACATTTCTACGAATTCAGATCCAGAAATAGAGAAAAATGGAACACTTGCTTCACCAGCAACTGCTTTAGCAAGCAAAGTTTTACCTGTACCTGGAGGGCCAACAAGTAAAGCTCCTTTTGGCATTTTTGCTCCTATTTGTTTATATTTATCTGGATTGTTTAAGAAATCTACGATTTCAGTAAGAGCTTCTTTTGCTTCATCTTGTCCTGCAACGTCTTTAAAGGTTTTACCAGTTTGTGCTTCTACATAAACTTTAGCATTACTTTTTCCAAATTGCATTGCTCCAGGACCACCCATTCGCTTAGCTAACATCCTTGAGAACATTTGACCTAATAAGGCAAATATTAATATTGGACTTATCCAAGTTAGTAAAAAATTAACTATAGGAGAATTTTCCTGAGGTATAACCTTTGAGAATGTTACTCCTGCTTTTTCAAGTCTATTAACTAAATCAGGGTCATCCATTTTACCAGTTATATATACCTTCTTATCATTAGAATTAGATGAAGTAAATACAATTTCATTACTTTGGACTTCAACATCTTTAATTTCTTTATTTTCTAACATTGATATAAATTTGCCATAATCTACTTCTTCTGTACTTAATGACTTCATACTTGGAAATAAAAACGCATTCAGTAACATTACTATTATTAGCGTCGATAAATAATAGTATATTAGAGGTTTTCTAGGTTTTTTATTTTCATCCATATTTTATAATCTCCTTAAATTTAAATAGAAATGGTGAAATAAATAATTATTTGAACTTAAAATTATTTATTGATATATAATAATATATTTTATGTAAATTTACAATAATAAACCCATTATATAATAAACTTTGTTAAAAAAATATACATAAAAAATAAGTACCTTAAATTATATATTTGTAAGATACTTATTTTTTGTTTAAGCAAGAGCCATATTATCGATATCTAATTTCTTATCAATTAAAATATCTTTTATAAATAGGCCTATTTCATTACTTTTTACATATTTACTTAATATTGACTTTATTTCTTTTATTTCAGAATTAGAGAAATAATTACTTAACACATTACTTTTTAGGAGCAATAAAGTTAAAATAATAATTTCATTAGATGGATGATAATCAGTAAGAACTTCAACCTTTATTTTAGAAATAATTGTGTTAATAATTTCAGGGCTTGATTCATAAATTATTTTTTCATTAAAAAGTCTATTTTTAGTTTTTATGTTAATAGCTTTTTTTGATACTAATGATGATAATAGATTATCTATAATAAAATATAATGAGTAATTTGAATAAGCAAACATATAATCATCAATTATTTTTTGAATTGTTCTATAGCTATAATTATTAATATTATCATAAATGGTTTTAAGATAAGGTATATTATCGTTAAAATCTTTATTAAGAATAATTTTCTTGTTAATATCAAATCTTATTAAACTCATAGTAAATAGTTGCCACAAGCATGCATTTATAATACACGATTTATAGTATTTTGATTTATACAAGGCTGAGTAATTTATTATCTAATATACATAAAATATACTTTTCTACTAAAGATAGTTCTTTCAAAATAAAACCCTCCTTTTTATAACTATATAATTTCTAAGTATTCACTTAATATTAAAGAAAACCTTCTTTTACAAACAAAATCGAAATTTACAATTTATAACTTTTTATTTAGATTAATTTTAAATCTTAGGTAAACCTATAAACATATTTAGATTAACCTAAATAAAAAAATAAATTATATTAATAAATATAAACAAATTATTTATATAGAAAATAGGAGAATATACTTGTTACAAGAATTAGCTACTAAAATAAAAAATGGATATTTAATAAATAAGAAAGAAGCTATAAGTTTACTAAATTATGATTTAGAAAGTTTATCTAAATATGCAAATGAAATAAGAGAACATTTCTTAGGAAATAAATTTGACTTATGTTCGATTGTAAATGGTAAAAGTGGAAAGTGCAGTGAGAATTGTAAATTCTGTGCACAGTCAGCCTTTCATAAAACTGATATAGATGTATATGGATTAAAGACTACAGAAGAGTTTATAAAAGATGCAAAATATCATGCTAAAAAAGGTGTAAAAAGATACTCAATAGTTACATCAGGAAGAAGACTTAGCAAGTCAGAAATGAAAAAAGTAGTTGAATCATATAAGTTTATAAACAGAAATGTAGATATAAAAACTTGTGCATCACATGGATTGCTAGATGAAGAAGATATGATATTACTTAGTGAAGTTGGAGTGACTAGATATCATAACAATTTAGAAACTTCTAGAAATCATTTCTCAAAGATTTGTAGTACACATACATATGATGAAAAAATAGATACTATAAAAGCTGCACAAAAAGTAGGTATAGAAGTTTGTAGTGGGGGGATATTTGGTCTTGGTGAAAGTATGGAAGATAGAATAGATATGGCATTTGAATTAAGAGAATTAAATATAACTTCTATACCGCTAAATATGTTAAATAATATACCTGGAACTAATATGAATGATGTAGAAAAAATAACTGAGGAAGATTTTTTAATAGCGTTAGCTATATATAGATTTATAAATCCAAAAGCTCAAATAAGATTAGCAGGAGGAAGAAATTTTTTAACTAACTATGGAGAGTTAGCATTTATAGGTGGAGCTAATGCAACAATAACGGGAGATTTGCTTACGACTTGTGGAAATGGAATATCTGAGGATATAAAAATGATAAAAAATTTAGGATTTAATATAGTTTAAGAAAAGTGGTAAGAATTATGGGAAAAGGAATATTTATAATTGGAACAAATACAGGTATTGGTAAGACATTTATTACTGGAGGTATCGTATATAAATTAAAAAAAGAAGGCTATAGTGTTATACCATATAAACCAATACAAAGTGGAGGGATAAAAAGTGAGGACCTTTTAATTTCTCAAGACATTAAATATATAAAAGAAATATGTGACTTAGATGAGAATTACGAAAAAATGAATACTTACTGCCTATATAATGAGGTATCACCGCATTTAGCAGATAAAATAGAAAATATAAATATATTAAAAGAAAATATAATAAATCACTATAAAAAACTTACTAATGAATATGATTACGTGGTAGTAGAAGGAGCTGGGGGTGTTGTAGTTCCTTTAATTGATAATGATTACTATATTTATGATTTAATTAAAGACTTGGATTTAGATGTTGTAATGCTAAGTAGTCCATATATAGGAACAATAAACCATACAGTTCTTACATATGAGTTTTTAAAAAATAAAGATATTAATTGTAAGGGAATATTTATAAATCGATATACTGGAAATTTTTATGAAGATGATAATATTAGTGTAATAAAAAATATAACTAAACTTGATATATTGGGAGTTATACATAAACTAGATGATTTTAAAAATAAAAATATAAAAAAAGAATATGATAATTTTGATACAAGTAATCTTATGAGCTTATTCAAGTAAAGAGGATATATAACTATGAAAATGAAAAAATTACAAGAAAAAGATTTAAAGTATATTTGGCATCCTTGTTCTCAAATGAAAGACTATGAAGAGTTTTTACCTATTGTGATAGAAAGGGGTATGGGTGTATTTTTACAAGATGTAAATAAAAAATTATATTTAGATGCAGTGTCATCTTGGTGGGTTAACTTATTTGGTCACAGTAATATAAGAATAAATGATGCATTATATAGACAAGCAAATAGTTTGGAACATACTATATTTGCAAATTTTACTCATAAGCCAGCTATTGAACTTTGTAAGAGAATTGTAAATATTACTCCAGACAGATTAGATAAAGTATTTTTCGGAGATAATGGATCTTCAGCTGTAGAGATTGCCTTAAAATTAAGTTTTCAATATCATAAGCAAATTGGAAAAGATAAAAAATATAAATTTGTAAAAATAAGTGATTCATATCATGGTGAAACAATAGTAGCCTTATCTGTAGGTGATATGGATTTATATAGCAAAATATACGAACCAATACTTCTTGAAACAGTTAAAGTGGAAGGACCAGACTGTTATAGATGTAAGTTTAATAAGAAAAGAAGTACATGTAATGCAGAATGTTTTAAATATATGGAAGAAAAGATAAGTGAGATACATGAAGAAGTTACTGCAATAATAATAGAACTAATAGTTCAATGTGCAGCAGGTATGAAGATTTATTCACCTAATTACTTAGTTAAACTAAGGCAAATATGTGATAAATATGATATAAATTTAATAGCAGATGAAATTGCAGTTGGATTTGGAAGAACGGGAAAGATGTTTGCATGTGAGCATGCAAATATATCACCAGACATAATGTGTTTATCTAAAGGATTAACAGCCGGATATATGCCGCTTTCACTAGTTCTTATGGGAAACAAAATATATGATGCATTTTATGATGATTATAGTACTATGAAAGCTTTTCTTCACAGCCATAGTTACTCAGGAAATGCTTTAGGATGTAGTGTAGCAATAGAAACTTTAAATATATTTGAAGATGAAGATATATTAAACAAAAATAAGTATAAAAGTGAATATTTAAGAAGTAGAGTAACAAGCATATTAAAGGATATTCCACAAATTGGTGAATATAGACAAATAGGAATGATAGGAGCGATAGAGCTAGTAAAAGATAAAAATACAAAGGAACCTTTTGAAAGTGAACTACGTGTTGGTTATAACATATATAAAATAGCACTAGAAAAAGGTGTATTACTAAGATGCTTAGGAAATATACTTTATTTTATGCCACCATATGTAATAAGTGAAAAAGAAATTGACTTTATGGTTAATGTAGCTAAAGAAAGTATTATAGAATATTTTAAAGAAAAATAAAGAAAGTGACTTTATATTTTAAAGAGGAAAGTATGAAAAGTAATGGTAAGAATATAACACTAGTTGCTCTTTTAGCAACGATAATAGCATTATCTGCTTCGTTTAAACTTCCTGGTATTATACCAGGAACTGAATTTCAAATGTCAGCTCCTATAGCAATAGGAATATGTGCTACATTTGGATTTAGAAAATATATATCTGCTGGAATGATAGCAAGCATTATAAATTTAATAATGGGAACACATACAATACTTAATGTAGTTGTAGCAATGGTATTTAGAATTGTAGTGGGTGAAATCATAAGCGTTTTTGGAACTAGTTTAATAGTAGTTTCACTAGTTGGACCAATAGGAACATTTATGAGCAGAGTAGTTATGTCAAAAATAATAGGCGTTAACTTAAAAGTATTACTTATAACATCTATACCGGGAATGATATACACAGTTCTATTTTCATATTTTATATATAAGTTAATAGAAAAAATTACAAAGCTTACTCCTTATAAAGATTATATTAAGAAATTAAAGGTGAACTAATTTATGAGTTTGTATAGTATAAAAATGAGATCATCTAAAAATGATGAACATATATCTGGAGCAGAGTGTATAGTTGATGAATATAACTTAGAAGATGCAGTATTTATATTACTAAAAAGAGCAAGAAATCATTCCAAAGGAAAATCAGATTTTATAAATATAAAAATAGAAGAAATTAGTAAGAGTAAATTAGAATTTGTAAATCCATTAGAAGTTACCACAATAGAAACTAATGATATTTTTGAGAGTTTAGAATGTATAAAATATATATTAAATAAGTTAGGTATAGATAATGATAAATCTATTAAAATTTTAAAGCTATTTAGAGAAATAAAAAACATGAGAGGTGCTATACTACTTGACATAAATACATTAGAAAGATTGGAAGAAGATAGAACAAGAGATATAAGAGCAACTTATATGGACTTTGAGGATAATAGTTTGTACCATTTAGATAAGTGTAAAGCACATAATTCTCATTTTACAGAGGCGCTAGCATTATCAAGTAAAGTAACTAATGCTCCTAATATAGTGGGAGAAATTTGTTACTCTGATGATCCTAATTATACAGCAGGATATATTGCTTGTAAAAAATATGGTTACATAAGATTTGATAATTTAAAAGAAATTGGTGATAAAAGAGGTGGAAGGATATTTTTATATGACCCTTTTTTAGACAAAGAATATACACTAAATGATACTATAAACTATATTGAAAATACAAAAGTCATAGTAAAAAATAACATAAATATAAAACAAAGTATATCTTATAACGAGATAAGTACAAAGTTGTAGCTATATATGGAGATTAATATGAATAGTATAAATAAAAAATTAGAATATATAAAAGCTAATAATTTATATAGAAAGATAAAATATTTAAGTGAGTCACAAGATAAATACACGACTGTAGATGGTATGAAAGTGCTTTTAATGTCATCGAATAACTACTTAGGACTTTCTAATAATGAAGATGTTAAACAAAGTGCAATAGAGGCTATACAAAAATATGGATTAGGATCAGGTGGATCAAGACTTACTACAGGAAGTTATGATTTACACAGAAAATTAGAAAGAAAGATAGCTGAATTTAAAAACTATGAAGATGCACTAATATTTAATACAGGGTACATGGCTAATTTAGGTGTTATTTCTGCTATATGTGATGAGAATTACTATATATTTAGTGATGAATTAAACCATGCGAGTATAGTAGATGGTTGTAGATTGTCTAAAGGCGAAACAATAGTATATAAGCACAATAATGTTAAAGATTTAGAGAATAAAATAAAAGCTTTAAATCCAAGTAACAGAATTATAGTTAGTGATAGTGTCTTTAGTATGGATGGTGATATTTGTAATTTTGATAAGATATATGAAATATCTAAAAGATATAACCTACTTACGATATTAGACGATGCTCATGCTACTGGTGTTATTGGTAAAACTGGTAGAGGTAGTAGTGAATATTTTAAATATAAGCCAGATATAACTATAGGAACATTAAGCAAAGCTATAGGGAGCGAAGGTGGATTTGTTTGTGCAAGCGAAAGTATAATTGATTTTTTAAGAAATAAAGCTAGAAGCTTTATTTTTTCAACTGCACTTTCACCTATAGTTATAAGTGGGGCTATTAAAAGTTTAGAAATTATAGATGAAAATATACAATTAGTAGAAAAGCTATCTAATAATATATCTTATGCGTGCAAAAGATTAAATGAAATAGGGTTTGACATAGATAGTCATTCTCCAATAATACCTATATTAATTGGAGATGAAGAAAAGGCAGTTAAGCTAAGTGAGTTATTATTAGAAAATGGAATTTTCATACCTGCAATAAGAAATCCTACTGTTAAAAAAGGTTGTACAATATTAAGGCTAACTCTTATGTCAACTCATAATTATGAAGATATAGATTACGTGATAGATATTATTAATAAATATAAATTAGAAATCTAACTTATGAGTTGACAATGAAAATAAACAAGACTACAATTCAATTGAATGGGTATTATAAGCTATTTATTAGTTTTAATACCCAATATTTGTGAAAATATAGTTGTGCATGCAACTAAAAATATTATAGGGGGGATAGAGTTTATGGAAGATAAAAATCATCAATGTGAAAATAAAATGGGAATAATGCCTATAAATAAATTATTAATTACAATGTCATTACCAATGATTATATCCATGCTAGTTCAAGCTTTATATAATGTAGTCGATAGTATATTTGTATCACAAATTAGCGAAAATGCTTTGACAGCAGTATCACTAGCATTTCCATTACAAAATTTTATGATAGCTGTTGCTTCAGGAACAGGTGTAGGTATAAATGCATTACTCTCTAAATCATTAGGAGAGAATAATTATGAAAAAGCAAATAAGGCTGCAAATAATGGAATATTCTTAGCTATAATGAGTTATATTTTATTTTTACTTGTAGGATTATTTGGTATAAGACTTTTTTGTGAAAGTCAAACTAATATAATAGATATTATAGATGGAGGTTGTTCTTATTTAGTAATATGTACAACGTTATCATTTGGGTTATTTGGTCAACTTGTATTTGAAAGATTAATGCAGTCAACTGGAAAAACTTTTTATACAATGATAACTCAAGGTTTAGGAGCTATTATAAATATAATATTAGATCCAATTTTAATATTCGGATTATTTGGATTTCCTAAAATGGGGATAGCAGGTGCTGCAATAGCTACAGTAAGTGGTCAAATAATAGCAATGATGTTAGCAATTTATTTTAATATAAGAAAAAATAATGAAATAAAAATAAATGTAAAAGGATTCAAACCAGATTTAAAAATTATAAAGAAAATTTATTCAGTAGGCATACCATCTATAATAATGGGATCAATTGCATCTGCTATGACCTTTGGAATGAATAAAATATTAATAGTATTTACATCTACTGCAACAGCTGTATTTGGTGTATATTTTAAATTACAAAGCTTTGTATTCATGCCTGTATTTGGATTAAATAATGGGATGGTTCCAATTGTATCATATAATTATGGTGCGAAAAATAAAGACAGAATGATAAAAACAGTGAAAATAAGTATAATGTATGCAATGGGAATGATGTTTATAGGATTATTTGTATTACAGGTATTTCCAAAAGAATTACTTAATATGTTTAATGCGTCTGAAGAATTAATAAATATAGGTGTGCCAGCTTTAAAAACAATAAGTTTAAGTTTTTTATTCGCTGGATTCTGTATTATATTAGGTTCAATGTTTCAGTCATTAGGAAATGGTATACTAAGTTTAATTGTATCAGTAGGTAGACAGTTAGTAGTATTACTACCAGTAGCATATTTATTTTCAAAAACAGGTAACTTAAATAGTGTATGGTGGGCATTTCCAATATCTGAAATAGCATCAGTTATTTTAAGTTGTATATGCTTTAAATATGTTTATAATAAAGAAATAAAACCACTTGAAGAAGACTCAAGGAAAGTTGAAGGTATAGAGGATAGTAATAAACAAATTATAGATAGTGGTATGAATATATAATAAAAAGACCTTAATCTTGAAGTATATAAGATTAAGGTATTTTGTAACATACAATGAAAAACAATCATATAGTAAAGTAGCTAATCTAAGGTAGAAAATAAGTTATTTACAATAATATATTATATAGAAAATAAGGTGATCTCATTGAGATTACTATTTTTATATAGGGGGAAATATGGATATAAGTTTGTGTATGATAGTTAAAGATGAAGAAGATGTTATTTGTAGATGTATAAATTGTGTAAAAGATATAGTTGATGAAATTATATTAGTAGATACGGGATCTAAAGATAGTACTATAGAAAAAGCAAAAAAATTGAATGCAAAAGTATACTACTTTGATTGGATCGAAGACTTTTCAAAGGCTAGGAATTATGCTTTTTCAAAAGCAAGTAAAGATTATATATTGTGGCTTGATGCGGATGATATTATTGAACTTAAAGATCAAAATAAATTAAAATTATTAAAAGAAAATTTAGATGAAAATATTGATGCTGTTTCTATGAATTATATATTAAGCACTGATAACAATGGAAATCCTATATATTCACTAAAAAGAAATAGATTAGTAAAAAGAAGTAAAAATTTTAAATGGGTAGGTTTTATTCATGAGTACTTAGATGTTATGGGAAATATAATAGACTCTGATATAAATATAGTTCATAAAAAAGAAAAAAAATATTCAAATAGAAATTTAAAGATTTATGAAAAGCAAATAGCCAAAGGAATTAAGCTATCTACAAGAGATATATATTACTATGCAAATGAATTATATGATAACTCAAGGTATGATGATGCTATAAAAGAATATATAAATTTTATTAATACAAATCAAGGATGGGAAGAAGATATAAAAGGTGCTTGTTCTAAACTGGCAGATTGTTACAGACTTAAAAATGATGCTGAAAATGAATTTAGATATATACTTAAATCCTTTGAATATGGAATACCAAGAGCGGATTTTTGTTGTAGACTAGGATATAAATTTTTAGAAAACAATAAAATAGAAGAAGCTGTATACTGGTATAAGCTTGCACTGCAAGCTGGACCTAAAAAAGGTGATATGAGCTTAATAAATCATGATACTTACACTTATTTACCATGGATTCAACTTTGTGTATGTTATTATAAGTTAGGAAATATAGAAGAATCTTATTATTGCAATGAAATGGCAGGAAAATATAAACCTGATGATTATCTTGTTAAATATAATAGAAATCAAATTAAAGAGAAGATGAATAATATAAAAAATGATAAGAAATAATTGTTACATTTTAAACTTTTACTTAAATTAAAATAGACTATATTTTGTATGATATTGTCTATTTTAATTTAAGTATTTAAGTAGTTTTTCTTTCAATTAACTCAGTTGGAATAATAATTTTTTTATCTGAATTTATATTTTTGTCAGTCATCAGATTTAATAGTAAGTTTGATGCTTTTAAAGCTAGTATTTTTTTATTTTGTAAAATAGTTGTTATAGGAGGATTAGAATACTTTGACACATAAGAATCATCATAACCAATTATTTTAACTTTATCAGGCACATTAATATTATTTTGCTGCAATGTAACTAAAGCACTATGAGCTCTTAAGTCATTAGTTGCAAATATACCATCAAACTTAGTATTATTTTTGATTAAATTATATATAGCTTTTTGGCAATCTTCAAAAACTCCTTCAACTAATTCTAGTTTTAAAATTAATTCAGGTAAAATAGGAATGTTATGTTTTTGCATAGCATCTTCGAATCCCTTAACCTTATGATTAACAGCAGATGCATCTCTATTGTTAGTTAATAAAACTATATTTTTACAACCTTTCTTTAGAAGGTGCTCAGTAGCTAAAAATCCTCCCATATAGTGATCACACTCGATACAAAAAGAATTATCAAAATCGCTATTATTGATGTATACAATAGGAATATTTCTTTTTATATAATTCATAGGATTAACAGATATAGATGATATACAAATAATTCCATCTACCAATTTAGAATCTAAACTTTTAATATAATCTATTTCTTTATTTTTATCTTGATTTGTATTACAAATAAATACGGAATAACTATTTTCAAAAAAGAATTTTTCAATCTCCAAGACTAATTCAGAAAAGAAGGTATTATTTATATTAGGAACTATAATACCGATGGTCTTAGATTTACTAATACGAAGGCTTTTAGCAGCCATGTTAGTTGTATAATTATACTCTTGTATTACACTTAAAACTTTCTTACGTGTTTCCTCAGAAAATCTTCCATTATTATTTATAACTCTAGAGACTGTAGCAACAGATACACCACTAAGTTTAGCAACCTCTTTTATAGATAAGTTATCTTTTTTTTTCATATAATCTCCTTAGATTAAGTAATTTTTAGTCAATATTATAAAGATATAATAACAAATGAAAGTATTAATGTAAATATGAGCAAAACAAGCTAAAAATAATATTGACAAATAAATATTTATTATGAGATAATCAATTTGTAAAAATGAGTAAACGATTACTCAAATACTGTGATTAGGGAGATTGTACATATGAATAATATAAAATTAGAAAGAATGATAGATCATACAATATTAAAGGCAGAAGCTACAAGAGACGAAGTAGTAAAATTATGTAATGAAGCTAAAGAGTATAACTTTGCATCTGTTTGTGTAAACCCATCAATGGTAGAACTTGCGTCAGATATATTAAAAGGCACAGAAGTCGATGTTTGTACAGTAATAGGATTTCCCTTAGGTGCTACAACTACTAATGTTAAAGCATTTGAAACTGATGATGTTATAAATAAAGGTGCTACAGAAGTAGATATGGTAATAAATATAGGAAAGCTAAAAGATAGAGATTTAGAGTATGTGAAAAATGATATAAAAGCGGTTGTAGATGCAGCTAAAGGAAGAGCATTAACAAAAGTTATAATAGAAACTTGTTTATTAACTGATGAAGAAAAAGTTATAGCATGTGAGCTATCAAAAGAAGCTGGAGCAGAGTTTGTAAAAACATCAACAGGATTTTCAACTAGTGGTGCTACTGCTAGTGATATAAAGTTAATGAGAGAAACAGTAGGTAAAGAAATGGGTGTTAAAGCATCAGGTGGTGTTAGAACTAAAGAGGATGCATTAACTATGATAAATAATGGAGCTACAAGAATAGGAGCATCAGCATCAATAACTATATGTAAATAATTATGAGAATCTGGGAGATCTAGTATCACCCAGATTTTATTTTATATTTTAGTAAATAATTTATTTAGAGCTAAATAGTGAAATATAGCATATATGGTATATCAATTTTAGATTTAAATACTTACTTATGAATTATAGAACTTTATCTATATTGATTACATAATATAATGTGAATATTAATTTTACAGCAGGGGGATAGACATGAAAAATAAAAGTAGAATGCCAATTTTAATAGTTCCAGGAAAGGGTCCTATTATTTTACCTCCATATGGACCAGGACCAGTAATGCCACCAAACAATGAACAAAATCAACCTGGAGGATTTCCAAATTTTCCACCAATTCCAAATCAATCACCAAATGAAAATACAAATAGGATTATAATAAAAATAAAATCTGTATTTAATGATAAATTTGTACAAGTAGGAGCGAATAGATATTTATACTCAATAGGAGAATACTTCAATGATGGTCAAGTATTTGTAATGATACTTCTTGATAGAAATCAAATTAAAATAAGAATTAGAGGTGGAAATTTTATTAGAATTGATGACAAAGGATTTTTAATTGCAGATACAGATAATAAAGGTGCATCTATATTTAATATATATAGTACTAGTCAAAATGAGTATGTATTATTAGCTCCAAATGGATATTATGTAAGAGTTAGGGAATCAGATAATATGTTAGTAGCAAGAGCTGAAAATGCAGGACCAAGAACAAGATTTAAATTTAGAAAAGTTCAAAACTATTAAATGTGAAGGAGTCTTTATATGGCTCCTTAATTTTGTTTAAACATAAGTTATTTTTGAGTTATTTGAATTATATATAGAATATACATAATAGGAAGATAAAGAAAGGTATATAAGGAGGATAGGATATTGAGAAAAACTGCTATTATATATCAATCAAAGTATGGAAGTACAGAGAAGTATGCTAAATGGTTAAGTGAAGAAATAAATGGAGATTTATATAGAAAATCAGATATATCAGTAAATAGTTTAAAGAATTATAGCACTATAGTTTATGGTGGAGGACTATATATTAGAGGCATTGCAGGATTTTCTTTCATAAAAAACAATTATAAATATTTAGAAGATAAAAAAATTATAGTTTTTGCAGTAGGAGCAGCTCCATTTGATACAGGAATTGTATTTGATATAAAATCAAATAATTTTCCTGATGAAATGAAATATATACCATGTTTTTATTTAAGAGGAGCTTTTGATGAAAGTAAGATGAAATCAATAGATAGGGTTATATTTCAAATATCAAAAAAAATACTTATAAAAAAAGATGAGTCACAGTATGAAGAATGGGAAAGAGCTTTTATAGAAACTACTAGTCGAAA
The DNA here is from genome assembly GCF_900604535.1 of Romboutsia sp. Marseille-P6047. Taxonomy (NCBI): domain Bacteria; kingdom Bacillati; phylum Bacillota; class Clostridia; order Peptostreptococcales; family Peptostreptococcaceae; genus Romboutsia; species Romboutsia sp. Marseille-P6047. The sequence continues at coordinate 123,001 of NZ_UWOT01000007.1, read as the reverse complement.
ATATGGTAATTGGATTTGTAAGGAGTATATAAAGCCTATAGTTGATTTAGTAAATAAATATAAATAAATTATGATATAAAAATATGTTACAATAATTACATAAAAGTAAAATAAGGGATATAGGAGATTACTAAAGATATGGGAGAAGAGAAACAAAGAGTTATACAGGAATATGTTCCTGGTAAACAAGTTACATTAGCACACATAATAGCAAGTCCAAGGGAGGAGTTATATCAAAAAATAGGTCTTATAGTTGATAAGCGAGAAGCTATTGGAGTGCTTACAATAACACCTAGTGAAGCATCTATCATAGCTGCAGATATAGCTACTAAAGCATCTGGTGTATCGCTAGGATTTGTAGATAGATTTAGTGGATCCTTGGTTATAACGGGAGATATAAGTTCTATAGAATCAGCATTAAATAAAGTTCTTATGATTTTAGGCAATACATTAAAATTTACAACTACAAAGATAACGAGGTCTTAGCTTTATGAAAAAAATAATATTTATGGGTAAAACTGGTAGTGGAAAAACTACATTATGTCAAAAACTGCACGATTTAGATATAAAGTATAGAAAAACTCAATCTGTAGAAATATATAGTGATGCCATAGATACTCCTGGAGAATTTATGGAGAATAGATGGATGTATACCTCTTTAGCGACAACTGCAGTGGATGCAAAAGTTATAGCTTTAGTATATGATTGTACTCAACAAGAGAACTATATAGCACCAGGATTTGCAACTATGTTTTGTAAAGATGTAATAGGGATTATTACAAAGATTTCTAGGGCAGATGAGTATGATATAAAAGTTGCATATGATAGATTGAAATTAGCTGGAGTTAAGGAAATATTTAAAGTAGATACAATAGATAATATAGGGATAAATGAATTAGTAGAGTATTTAAGTTTAATATAAATTTATATTAAAAATGGAGTAATAAAATGTATGAAGAAAAACAAAGAATAATACAAGAGTCAGTTCCAGGTAAACAAATATCATTAGCTCATATAATATCAAATCCCAAAGAGGATTTATATAAAAAAATAGGTCTTATAGATAAAAAGTGTTCTATGGGAATTTTAACAATAACTCCAAGTGAAACTGTAATGGTAGCTTCTAATATTGCTGTTGAATCATCAAATGTATCATTAGAATATGTAGATAGATTTAGTGGATCGATGATTATAACAGGAGATTTTAGTTATGTTGAAGAAGCAATTAAAGCTATACTTATAACATTAGAGAGTACTCTTAATTTTGATGTTACAAATATAACTACAACTTAAAATAAAAGCCTAAATTATAAAAATAATTTAGGCTTTTATAATATTAGAAATTAATATAGTTAATTTCTATATTTGATGTATCAGTATAATCATGAATTAAATATAAAATAGTAATTTTTAAATGATAGCGTTCTTTTTCAGATAAACTGTACTCAAATTTAAATTTACTTGATTTTATATTATTAATAAATAAATCAATAAAACCATCAGAATTATGTAAATCAAGTTTAATACTAAATAATAATTTATATCAAATGATTTTAATTCAGATTTTATAAAACATAAAATTTCATCAAAAAATAGTGTTTAAAAGCTGATTCTTCATCTAAATTACAATCTATACAGTATGTATATTTTGACTTTGATTTTGATGTAAGTATTGATAAGTTATTACTTTTACAATAATTACATATATTAGGTGATGTGTATAAATCTAAAAAATTATTTGATAAAATAGACTGATTTGTATTCAATTTTAAAACCCCCGATAAAATATTTTATAAAAATTATTTACTTGCCCTGGATATATTTTAACACCATGTTCAGAAAAAAGCTTTAGGTAAATAATGGGGGCTCTATAGTTTTATATAACAAAAAAAGAAGCTAAAAAGCTTCTTTTTTCTGAATAAATCTATATTAAAAATAAATTATATTCTGTTTACGTTAGCAGCTTGAGGACCTCTAGCTCCGTCAACTATTTCAAAGCTAACTGCTTGTCCTTCTTCTAATGTTTTGAATCCTTCACCTTGTATAGCTGAGAAATGTACGAATACGTCATCTCCACCTTCTACAGATATAAATCCAAATCCTTTTTCGCTGTTAAACCATTTTACTATTCCGTTCATTGTGAACCTCCAAATTATATAAAAAATACAAACAATCAAGATGATTAATTACCTTATCTTGTCTGTTATCTAATATTAACATAAAAAAAATATAAATGCAAGTATATATTAAAAAAAATAAAAAATTTTAGAAAAATTCAATATTATTATATGTATATATTAATAACGATTATAAGCTATAGATTATAGACATATCAAAAAAAATAGTGTAATATATTATAAAAAATGATAGTATGAGTTATTTTCGGATAAAATGTTACAAAGGAGGATTTAATGATGAATGATAAAGAAATTGAAACTACATTAAATCAAATTCAATTAACACTTCAAAATACCAATACAGCAACTTTAGTAGATAAGTTTATTAGCTGGTTTATAGAAAGTGGTATAAGGCTTATAATAGGATTAGTAATATTGTCTATAGGGTTTAAGCTTATAAAAACACTAGTTAGTAAGTTTGATAAATATTTAGAAAAAAGAGACGTTGATATTACATTAAGGAGATTCTTAAGGTCATTTACAGTTGGAGGACTTAAAAGTTTATTAGTAATACTTGTTGTTACATTATTATGGAATGTACAAATTACAGCGTTAGTAGCTTTATTCACATCTGCTGGGGTTGCAATAGGTTTAGCACTTCAAGGAACTTTGTCTAATTTTGCTGGAGGATTTATAATACTTTTACTTAGACCATTCAAAGTTGGTGATTATATACAAGCAGCAGGATATGAAGGAACTGTTGAACAAATAGGTGTATTTTATACTAGCCTATTAACAATAGATAATAAAGTTGCACTTATACCAAACGGAACTTTATCAAATAATAGTCTAATAAACTTCTCGGCTAAAGAACATAGAAGAGTAGACTTAATATTTAATGTAAGTTATGAAAATAGTGTAGTTCAAGTAAGAGATGTATTACAGGAAATAATATATAAACATCCATTAATAGAGAAAGAACCAACACCATTTATAGGAATAGTAGAGCATGCTCAAAATTCTGTTAATTTTGGAGTTAGAGTTTGGTGTAAAAAAGAAAATTACTGGACTATATATTATGACTTACTAGAACAAGTTAAAGTAAGATTTGATGAAGAAAATATAATAATACCATATCCACAAATGGATTTACATGTTAACTATAAACATGAAAATATAAAAAAAGCAAATTAAGAAAAAAACCTTATAAATTATTTTGATTTATAAGGTTTTTTTGTAAAATTAAAATAGTAATAAAACTTTTACAAAATTGTAATTAAAATGTAAGATAGATTTAATAAAATTATTGTATACTTTAGTTATAACTATCAATTGTAATAAGGGAAGACATATGGAGCATATTCAAGAATTATTTAACTTAGCACAAGATTACTTATTTCTTACTATGTTAGTAGGATTATTTAGCACATTTATAGAAAGTTTTGTACCTGTATTACCATTAGTAGCTATAGTTACAATAAATGCAGCAGTTTTTGGTATGGGTATGGGACTTATAATATCTTGGATAGGTTCTAGCCTTGGAACAATAGCAGTATTTTTTATTGTTAGCAAGCTTAGTGGTAGTAAACTAATTAATAAATATAAAAATGAAAAAATAGAAAAAATAGTAAATAAAGTCAAAAATAAAGGTTTTAAGTTGTTATTTATAGCTTATTCATGTCCATTTATACCTACATGTTTGGTAACTGTAGCATCTGCAATTTGTAAATATGAATTTAAATACTTTACAACGGCAATGTTGAGTGGAAAATTTATAATGTTTATAGTAATAAGTTATATAGGAAGTGATATGAAAGGTTTTATTACAAGTCCAATAAAGATATTAACCTTTATATTAGTAGTATTTTTAGCATGGAAAATAGGTAATAGAGTAAATTCAAGTTTAGATCGTAATGAAGAAGAATTAAAATTAAATGAAAATATATAAGAAAAAATGAGAGTAAATCAATATTATTTTGTAATACTCTCATTTTTATTTATACTATTAAATCAGTATATAAAATCTATATCCAAGTAAGAAAATAACTACTAAATTCAAAAACTTGCAAATATTTTTTTCTAATTTAGAACTAGTTTTTATAGATAATATAGAAAAGTTAATTGTAATAGGATAAAATAACTCAACACCTTCCTTTGTTAATAAGTCAAGACAAATGTGAGACATAGAACCAATAATTATTCCAGCACACAAGCAAATAAATACAATATTGTTATCAGTATACTTTAGAAGTAGATCACTTAAAAAATATAAAACACTTAAAAATAGTAAGCTATGAGTGAATCCTCTATGTTTAAGATGTTTTCCGATTTTTTTATAAACAAAGGGGAATCTCTTACTAATATAAGAACCTCTCATATCAATATCTGGAAGTAAAGATCCAAAATAAGAAAAATAAATATAAATTAATAAAAGTATTATCCTATAGTAAAAATTATATTTAAGTATATAATTATTATATATTAATGGGAGAGATAATAATGCAAAGATATATCCTCCTTTAGTATGAGTTTCTTTTGTCATAATTCCTCCAGTTGACATATATTGTAATTTATTTAATTATAAATCATATATAATTATTTTTCAAAGTAATTTATACTAATGATTTGATATCTTAATTAAGAATAAAATTATTAACTATAGATAAGACTATGATATAAAAGTAAAAACTAAATTTTTTGGAGGAAACTTTATGTGTGGTCATGTATCTATATATTATAAAAATGAAAATAAAGAGAATAGAATACATATTGAAAAAATAATAGAATTAATAGATCATAGAGGACCAGACTATACAGGATTTTATAAATGTAAAAAGGTAGAGTTTGGTTTTAAACGCCTTAGTATAATTGATCTTGATAGTGGTAAACAGCCTATGGAAAAGGACAAAAACGTAATTGTATTTAATGGTGAAATATATAACTACGAAGATATAAAAAGTAAATTAGAATCTAAGGGATATAAGTTTAATACAAAAAGTGACACAGAGGTATTATTAACTTCTTATATAGATAAGGGAAAAGAATGTTTAAATGATTTGAGAGGAATGTTTGCATTCTTAATTTTTGATGAGAGCAAAAAAACTTTATTTGGAGCGAGAGATTATTTTGGAATAAAACCATTATATTATTTAGAAGAAGATGACTTTATTGCATTTTCATCAGAATATAAGGTTTTATTAGAAATAATAAATGATGTAAAAGTAAATAAAAAGAGTTTACAAAGTTATATGTCTTTTCAATATGTGCTTCCAGATGAAACTATGATTGATAAAATAAAGATAGTGCCTTCAGGTAGCTTTTTTATTATAGAGAATAATAAATTAAGATTTGAAAAATATTCAAATTTTAACTTTAACATTACTAAAAATATAAGTACAGACGATGTTAGAAATATTGTAATAGATTCTGTAAAAAAGCATATGATAGCAAATGTTAATATAGGTACGTTTTTATTGGGAGGAATAGATTCTACGATTATATCTTCTATAGCATCACAAATTAATCCTAATATAAAATCATTTTCAGTTGGTTTTGATGTTGATGGATATAATGAATTAGATTATGCTAAAACAACCGCGAAGAAATTAAATATAGAAAATATACCTATAATAGTAAATGAACAGGATTATATCAAATCTTTGCCTAAGGTAATGTATCACTTAGATGACCCAGTAGCAGATCCTTCTCAAGTTGGTATATACTTATTATCAAAAGAAGCTAGCAAGCATGTTAAAGTAGTTTTATCAGGAGAAGGATCAGATGAACTTTTTGGAGGTTATAATATATATAATGAATATAATAGTATAAAAGGTATATATAATATGCCAAGTTATGTAAAACAAATTATAAATAAAATATCGCTAAAAATACCGAATATTAAAGGGAAAAATTATTTATATAGAGCAACAACAGAACTAAACAAAAGGTATATAGGAAATGCTAAAATATTTGAAAATTATGAAACTGAAAAATTACTTAAGGATTATAGTAACAATTATAATTATGATAAATTATTAGAGAATATATATAAAGAAGCTAGTAATGAAAATTATGACTATGTAACAACAATGCAATATGTGGACTTAAACACATGGTTACAAGGGGATATACTTCAAAAAGCAGATAAAATGTCTATGGCATCATCAATAGAATTAAGGGTACCTTTTTTAGATAAAGAGGTGTTAGACGTAGCAAGTAATATTAAGCTAGATCAAAAGATAAATAGTGGAAATACAAAAATATTGCTTAGAGAAGCATTTAAAGACATTATCCCTGATAATATTGTGTATAAGAAAAAATTAGGATTTCCGACACCTATAAGGGTTTGGTTAAAAAGTGAATTAGGTAATATTGTTAAAGAAACAATAACAAATGCTAATATAGATGATACAATAGACAAACCATATGTTGATAAACTCTTATATGAGCACATAAAAGATATAAAAGATAACTCGAGAAAAATTTGGACCATATTTTCATATTGTTTATGGTATGAACTATTTATAGAAAAAAAAGAAATTACATTTTAAAAAAGTATGATAAAATCATATTAAAGAACATTAAAAAGGGGAAATTTAATTAGTTAGGGGCGTTACTATATGATTAGTATGATTGAGTTAGATAAATTAATTGACGTAAAAGTATTACAAAGTATACAAGATAGCTTTTCTGACACTACAAAATTATCTGCTATTACGGTAAAGCATAATGGAGAACCTATTACTAAACCTAGTAATTTTACAGATTTCTGCAATCTTATTAGAAAAGACGAAAAAATGGCTGAAATGTGTTATAAATGTGATGCATACGGAGGTGTACAATCAGCTATAAGTAAGAAGCCTTATATATATAAATGTCATACAGGATTGTATGACTTTGCAGTACCCATAATGATAGAAGATAATTACGTAGGAGCAATACTTTGTGGTCAAATAAAAATAAAAGATAGTGATGATGAGAGAATAGGTGATTTTGGTAGACATACAAATTGGAATAATAGTAAAGAAATTTATAAAGCATATGAAGATATAAAAGTTAAAACTTATAAAGATGTGGAAGATGCAGCAAATTTAATTTATCAAATGTCTAAATATATGGTAGATAGCGAATTTTTAAGAGTTGTAAAAGAGGAATTAAATAATAAAACAACTAAATTAATGGAAGAAGAAAATAAAAGAATAGAATTAGAAAGAGATTTAAAAGAAGCTGAGCTGAAATCTTTACATTACCAAATTAATTCACATTTTATGTTTAACTCTATGAATAGTATAGCTAATATGGCACGTTTAGAGAAAGCTTATAAAACAGAAGATCTTGTTTATAATTTTTCTGATATGATTAAATATAGTTTGAGAAAAGATAATTCTAGTACTGCATATTTAGAAGATGAGTTGTACTATATTGAAAATTATTTAAAAATACAAAAAGTTAGATTTAGAGAAAGGCTAAAATATGATATAGATGTTGAAAAAAAATTTTACAATGTAGAATGTCCTTATATGATATTACAGCCTATAGTCGAAAATTTTGTGAAGTATGTTGTAGAACCTAGAATATCTGGTGGATATATAAATATTCATGCATATGAGAAAGATAAAGACTTTATAATCGAGATAAAAGATAATGGAGATGGAATAAGTAAGAAGAAAATAGAAAACATATTATCTGGATATGAATACTTAAAAAATAAAGATTGTATAGGACTTTATAATATAAATAAAAGGTTAATCTACTTATATGGAGATAAATATAAATTACAAATATATAGCACTGAGGATATAAAAAACAATGGTACATTAGTAAAAATAAGGTTACCAATTGATAAGGAGGCTATATATGTATAATATTTTAATTGTTGATGATGAATATTTATCAAGAGAAGGAATAAAATCAATTATAAAAGAAGAATTTAAAAATAATATAAATATAAAAGAAGCTATAAATGGAATAGATGCAAGAGCAATAATAGATAAATTTGATTTAGACTTAATATTATTAGATATAAATATACCTGGAATTAATGGAATAGATTTATGCAGATATATAAAATCTAAGTTTAATAAAATTAATATTATTATAACAACAGCATATGATGATTTGCATATAAAAGATAGAGTTCTAGATATAGGTGTTAATAAGTATTTAGTTAAGCCAATTAGACCCCAAAAAATAATTGAAAGTTTAAAATACATACTAACTGATAAAACCTCTAAGATTAAATATAGTGACGTACTTGATTCAATTAGAACAAAAGACAATCCATCAAACAATTATGTAAAGGAAACTTTGAATTACATAGAAAAAAATATAAATAAAAATATAACATTAGAAGATGCTGCTAGCTATGTTAATCTTAGTCCACATTATTTAAGTAAAATTTTTAAAAAAGAAACTGGAGTTAACTTTATAACATATCTAACTAACATAAGAATTGATATAGCAAAAGAAATGTTAGAAGATGAAAGTATTCCAATATCAAACATAGCTATAGAGCTATCTTATAGCAAATCAAATTATTTTAGTAAAGTTTTTAAAAAGAAAGTAGGTATAACTCCTAGTGAATATAGAGAGAGATACTTAAATGAAAATTTAATTATTAGTTAATCTATAAGCCGATGAATGTCTTGAAAAAAGACATATCATCTGGCTTATTTTTTTTTTCTAATAAAGTGATTGTATTAAACTTTTTAAATCATTTATGTTTGTCTTTACTGGATTAGTTAAAGTACAGATATCTTTATAAGCTGTTTGTGCTAGACTATCAATTGAATTTTTAAATTGAGATTTAGATATATTTAAGCTTTTTAGGTCTAATGGTATTTCTAATGCTTTATTAATTTCAATTATAAAAGTTTTCAAAATTAATGGAGCATTTTTTATACTAACATTAGATAAACCTATTGAGTCTAATATTTTTAGATATTTGTTACATGTATTTTTATCTTTTCCATTATATTCTATTACAAAAGGTAAAATAATCGCATTACAAAGGCCGTGTGGCAAATGAAATTCAGAACCGATACTATGAGCAATACTATGAGTTATTCCAAGACCACTACTATTAAAGGCTATACCAGCCATACAGGATGCTATTTGTAAATTGCTTCTATATTCTAAGTTATTCAAATTTCTATAGCATTTCAAAAGGTTATTAGACACTAGCTTTATAGATTCTAGTGCATACATTTGAGAAAAAATATTGTTATTTGTAGAAATATAACTCTCAATACCATGAGTTAACACATCCATAGCTGTTGAAGCTGTTATATTTTTAGGTACTGAAGCTGTTAGCTTAGGATCTAGAATTGCTTCATCAGGAAGCATAATATCATCTCTTAAGGGAATTTTTGATTTGCTATTATTATCAGTAATAACAGCGAAATTTGTAACTTCAGATCCAGTTCCAGCAGTAGTGGGGATAGCTATAAAATATGGTTTTTCAATTTTATCTTCATCTATAAAATTCTTTTTTAATTGAATACAAAAATACATTATAGCTTTAGCTGCATCTATAACAGATCCACCACCTACAGCAATTAAAGCATGAGGCTTTAGATTTACTATATGAGAAAGCCCATTTTGTATAATATTCGTAGATGGATCAGGTGTTATTTCATCGAAAATATGATAGTCAATATTATTTTCATCTAATATATCAGTAACTTTATGTATTAACTTACTTTCAGTCATAAATTTATCTGTAGCTATACAAACCCTAGTGAATCCAAACTCTTTAAGAGAGCAAAGTGAATTTTCACCATAGGATATTTTAGGATTTATATAAAATGCATTTATTTCATTCATTATGATACCTCCTTAAGATATATATTTAAATGTTAAATTTTATACAATTATTATAGTTTAAGATTATCCATAAAAAATAAAATAACAAAAATTTACACATAGATATCAATAATTTATAGTTTAGAACATAAAAGTATATATTTAGTATAAAAAATAATTAAAAGTAAAATAAATCTTTTATAGTTCATAATAGGAAAATGATTTCAAGAGTAAATTTTAGTTATTTAAAGTTAAAATAGGATGGAAATTTGCACTAACAAGTTAAGAAATTGTCCCTAATATTAATATAAAATTTAATTAAGATGTATGTGATAATAATATGCATATACAAAAAAATATAAAATTTTAATGGTGTAGGATTTCATTTAATAGTCCTAGGAAGGGGGTAACCATGCAAAAAGAAGCTTTAGGTATGATAGAAACTAAAGGTTTAGTTGGAGCTATAGAAGCTGCAGATGCAATGGTTAAATCAGCAAATGTTACATTAATTGGTTATGAAAAAATAGGTTCTGGTCTTGTAACTGTTATGGTAAGAGGTGATGTAGGAGCAGTTAAAGCATCAGTTGATGCAGGAGCTGTTGCTGCAGAAAAAGTTGGAGAAGTAGTATCTATACATGTAATACCAAGACCACATACAGATGTTGAAAAAATATTACCACATGAAATTTAATTATTAGGGTTATAAGGAGGAAAGTAATATGAATGAAGATTTAATGGCAAAAATAATGGATCAAGTTATGAAAAAAATGGGAGATACTCCAGTAGCTGAAGAAGTAGTAGAATGCGAAGCTTCAGTAGCTGAAGAAAGTACTGGATTTAATATAAGCGGTTGTGGACTTACTGAGTTTGTTGGAACAGCTATAGGTGATACTATAGGACTTGTAATTGCTAATGTAGACTATAATTTACATGAATTAATGAACATAGATAAAAAGTTTAGATCAATAGGTATAGTTGGTGGTAGAACAGGTGCAGGACCACATATATTTGCTGCAGATGAAGCCGTAAAAGCAACAAATAGTGAAATTGTATTAATTGAACTTCCAAGAGATACAAAAGGTGGAGCAGGACATGGGTCTTTAATTATATTTGGTGCAGAAGATGTTTCAGATGCAAGAAGAGCAGTTGAGGTTACATTAAAAGAATTAAATAGAACTTTTGGAGATGTATATGGAACTGATGCAGGGCATTTAGAATTCCAATATACTGCAAGAGCTAGCTACGCTTTAAACAAGGCTTTTGGGGCACCAATAGGAAAATCTTTTGGTATAACAGTTGGAGCTCCTGCTGCTATAGGAGTATTATTAGCAGATACTGCTGTAAAAGCTGCAAATGTTGATATAGTTGGATATTCTACACCTGGTAACGGAGGAACAAGTTTTTCAAATGAGGTAATCCTTACATTCTCAGGAGATTCTGGAGCTGTAAGACAGGCGATAATAGCTGCAAGAGATGTAGGAAAACAAGTATTAGGAAGCTTAGGAAGTGACGATATAGTTTCAACTACAGTACCATATATATAAATTTAATTAGGTTAGAGGGGAGTGAGTTTTTTGAAATCTAAACGTTTTGAAGTATTAGCAAATAGACCAGTAAATCAAGATGGTTTCGTAAAAGAGTGGCCAGAAGTTGGTTTAATAGCAATGGAAGGACCTAATGATCCAACTCCAAGTATAAAATTAGAAAATGGAGTTGTTGTAGAGTTAGATGGAAAATTAAGAAAAGACTTTGATATGCTTGATTATTTTATAGCTGATCATGCTATAAACTTAGAAAAAACAGAAGAAGTTATGAAGATGGATTCTTTACAATTAGCAAGAATGCTTGTTGATATAAATGTTCCAAGGAGTGAAATAGTAGAATTAACTACTGCTATGACTCCAGCAAAAATAACTGAAGTTGTATCTCAAATGAATGTACTTGAGATGATGATGTCAATGACTAAGATGAGGGCAAGACAAACACCATCTAATCAGTGCCATGTTACAAATGTAAAAGATAATCCAATACAAATAGCAGCAGATGCAGCAGAAGCTGCACTTAGAGGATTTGATGAGCAAGAAACTACAGTTGGTATAGTCAGATATGCTCCATTTAATGCATTAGCTATAATGGTTGGTGCACAAGTTGGTAGACCAGGTATACTTACTCAGTGTGCTGTTGAAGAAGCAACAGAACTTGAATTAGGTATGAAAGGATTTACTGCATATGCTGAAACAGTTTCAGTTTATGGAACAGAGCCGGTATTTATGGATGGAGATGATACGCCTTGGTCTAAGGGATTCTTAGCATCTTCATATGCTTCAAGAGGTTTAAAAATGAGATTTACTTCAGGAACAGGATCAGAAGTTCAAATGGGATATGCTGAAGGTAAGTCAATGCTGTACTTAGAAGCTAGATGCTTATATGTAACTAAAGGTTGTGGAGTTCAAGGAATACAAAATGGTTCAGTAAGTTGTGTTGGAGTTCCTGCAGGTGTTCCAAGTGGTATAAGAGCAATACTTGCAGAAAATCTAATAGCAGCAATGCTTGACCTAGAGTGTGCTTCAAGTAATGACCAAACATTTACTCACTCTGATTTAAGAAGAGTTGCTCGTTCTTTAATGCAAATGGTACCAGGTACTGATTTTATATGCTCTGGATATAGTGCAACACCTAACTATGATAATATGTTTGCAGGTTCTAACTGGGATGCAGAAGATTATGATGACTGGAATATAATTCAAAGAGATTTAAAGATAGATGGAGGCCTTCGTCCAGTTGCTGAAGAGGATGTTATAAGAGTAAGAAATAAAGCAGCAAGAGCAATACAAGGATTATTCAAAGAACTTGGCCTTACAGAAATAACTGATGAAGAAGTAGAAGCTGCAACTTATGCTCATGGTAGTAAAGATATGCCAGATAGAAATGTAGTTGAAGATTTAAAAGCTGCAGAAGAAATGATGGCAAGGGGTGTTACTGGAGTAGATATAATAAAAGCTCTTTATAGAGCTGGATTTGAAGATGTAGCTAATAGTGTATTTAGATTAACTAAGCAAAAAGTAGCTGGAGACTATTTACACACAGCCGCTATACTTGATAAAGATTTTAAAGTTCAAAGTGCTGTAAACTGCCCAAATACTTACAATGGGCCAAAAACTGGATACCAAGTTGAAGGGGAAAGATGGGAAGAAATAAAAAATATAACTAATGCTAAAAGCCCAGAAGATTATTAAGAAAGAGGTGATAAAGATGGCAATAGATGAAAGAATGTTAAAAAGTGTTATAGAAGAAGTTTTAAAAGAAATGGCAGGAGAGGAAGTAACAGAAACAGAAAAACCTGTAAGAACTGCTAAAATAGAAGAAATTCCACAAGAAGTAAGTTCTTTGGTTATAACTGAAGTAGGAGATTTTGTACCAAGTAATAGATCGGATGAAGTTGTTATAGGTTTAGCTCCTGCATTTGGTACACATCAAACTAAGACTATAATAGGTGTAGAGCATGCAAAAGTTTTAAAAGAAATTATAGCAGGTATAGAAGAAGAAGGTTTAAGTTATAGATTTGCTAAAATATATAGAACATCAGATGTTTGTTTTATAGCTCATGATGCAGCAGAGCTTAGTGGCTCAGGAATAGGTATAGGAATACAATCTAAAGGAACTACTGTAATACATCAAAAAGATTTATTCCCTCTTAGTAACTTAGAGTTATTCTCTCAAGCTCCACTTATAGACCTAGATACATACAGAGCAATCGGTAAAAATGCTGCTAAGTATGCTAAAAATGAATCACCAACTCCAGTACCAGTAAAAAATGATCAAATGGCAAGACCGAAGTATCAAGCAATAGCAGCATTACTTCATATAAAAGAAACTGAGTATGCAGATAGAAATAAAAAACCTCAAGAATTAAAAATTGAGTTTAAATAAATAGGGGGTGACAATATGAGTCAAGAAGTATTAATAAAACAAATTGTTGAAGAAATTTTAAAAACTATGGGTCAAGAAGCTCCTAAGGATAAACAAGAATGTTGCAGTCATAAAGTAACCAAAGAAAATTATCCTTTAGGTGAAAAAATACCGGAAAAAATTAAATCTCAATCAGGAAAAGGTCTTGAAGAGTTAACTTTAGATAAAGTTATATCAGGAGAATTAAAGCCTGAAGATATGAGAATATCACCAGAAACTTTAGAAATGCAAGCGCAAGTTGCTGAATCTGTTGGTAGAGATGCTTTTGCAGGAAACTTAAGAAGAGCAGCTGAGCTTATAGCAGTTCCAGATAAAAGAATACTTGAGATATATAATGCACTAAGACCGTATAGATCTACTAAATCAGAATTACTAGATATAGCAGATGAATTAGAAACTAAATATGGTTGCAAGGTAAATGCTGATTTTGTTAGAGAAGCAGCAGAGGTTTATGAAAAAAGAGGAAGACTTAAAGCTTAATATTTTAACTTAAGGAGGTTTGCTATGGAAATAGTAGCTGGTGTAGATATAGGGAATGCTACTACTGAAGTGGCTCTAGCTAAGATAGATGGTAAAAATATTGAGTTTTTATCTAGTGGTATAGTACCAACTACAGGAATTAAGGGAACTAAAAGAAATATTAATGGACTGTTTCAATCATTGAAGCAGTCCTTAGATAAAGTTGGGCTTAGTATTGAAGATTTAAATCGAATAAGGGTTAATGAAGCAGCTCCTGTAATTGGAGATGTAGCTATGGAAACTATAACTGAAACTATTATAACTGAGTCTACTATGATTGGCCATAATCCAAATACACCTGGAGGTGAAGGTGTAGGTGTTGGAATAACTACTTTGATAAGCGATATTTCAAATATAAAAGATGAAGAATCTATAATTGTAGTTGTGCAATCTGATGTGGATTTTGAATATGCTGCCAATTTAATAAATAAAAATAGTAATAGACTTAATATAAAGGGAGCTATAGTTAAAAAGGATGATGGAGTTTTAATTAATAATAGATTAGAACATAAAATTCCTATAGTAGATGAAGTATCTTTGGTAGATAAAGTACCTATTGGAATGAAAGCAGCAATAGAGGTTGCTCAAGTAGGAAGAGTTATAGAGGTTCTTTCTAATCCATATGGAATAGCTACTTTATTTGATTTAACATCAGATGAAACTAAACATATTGTTCCAATAGCTAGAGCATTAATTGGAAATAGATCTGCAGTAGTTATTAAAACTCCCAAAGGTGATGTTAAAGAAAGACGTATACCTGCAGGAGCTATAGAAATAATTGGAGAAACTAAAAAGTCTAGAGTTGATGTTGACCAAGGTGCAGAAAAAATTATGCAAGCTATTAATTCTGTAAATAAAATTTGTGATGTAAAAGGTGAACCAGGAACTAATGCAGGTGGAATGTTAGAAAAAGTTAGACACGTAATGAGTCAACTTACTAATCAGCATCCTGATTTAATAAAAATACAGGACTTATTAGCGGTTGATACTTTTGTACCTCAGAGCGTAAAAGGAGGTCTTGCAAAAGAGTTTTCCTTAGAAAATGCTGTTGGTATAGCTGCAATGGTAAAAGCTGATAAGCTTCAAATGCAAATGATTGCGGATGAAGTAAGCAATAAATTAAATGTTTTAGTAGAAGTTGGAGGAGTAGAAGCAGATATGGCTATTCGAGGTGCTTTAACAACTCCAGGTACAAATAAACCATTGGCTATACTTGATATGGGTGCTGGTTCTACAGATGCATCTATAATTACTAGAAATGGGGAGATAAAGTCTATACATCTAGCTGGAGCTGGAAATATGGTAACCATGTTAATTCAATCAGAGCTAGGGTTAGAAGATTTTGACTTAGCTGAAGATATAAAAAAATATCCACTAGCTAAAGTTGAAAGCTTATTTAACTTAAGACATGAAGATGGAACAGTTAAATTTTTTAAAGAACCATTAAATCCTAAGTTATTTGCAAAAGTAGTTATTTTAAAAGATGACATTATGATTCCTATTGAAGGAAATATGTCTATTGAAAAAATAAAATTAATAAGAAAGCATGCTAAAGAGAAGGTATTTGTAACAAATGCTCTAAGAGCTTTATCAGAAGTTAGTCCAACTAATAATATTAGAGATATAGAATTTGTTGTTTTGGTAGGTGGATCAGCATTAGATTTTGAAGTACCTCAATTAGTTACGGATGCATTATCACAATATAATGTAGTTGCAGGTAGAGCTAATATCAGAGGTACAGAAGGACCTAGAAATGCAGTTGCAACAGGTCTTATACTATCTTCAATAGAAGAGGTGAAGTAGTGTGAGAATGGAGAGTATGTTGAATAATAAACCTGTTATAAAGGTTTTTTTTGATAAAAATACAGTTAATGAGACTGAGATAAAAGAAGTATTGTGGGGAATAGAAGAAGAAGGTATACCATATGAGGTATCATCTGTAAATATTGAAAGTGCAATTAGTAGTGGATATGAAGCAAGTTTAGAATCATCTCTTGGGGTCGGAATTGGAATTGACGAGAAAATAATTGTACTTCATTATAATAAACTAGAAAAAGATTCCCCTCTTTTTACTATAAAAAGAAATAGTAGTTCTACTAAAATAAGATCTTTAGGTGCAAATGCAGCAAGATTAGTTATAAAAATGCCATTTAAAGAAATATAAGCTTTAGCTATTATCAAAGGAGGTATTTAAATGTCTCAACTAGCAATAGGTATGATAGAGACAGTAGGGCTTGCTGCTGGAATAGAAGCTGCTGATGTTTGTGTAAAGTCAGCAAATGTTTCATTAATTGGTTATGAATTGACTAAAGGAAATGGAATGACTGTAGTAAAAATTGAAGGCAATGTAGGTGCTGTAAAAGCAGCTATAGAAGCAGCTACTGTGGCAGCAAATAAAGTTAGTAAGGTATTTAGCACAAAGGTTATACCTCGACCAAGTGAAGGTATAGACTTTTTAATGAGAAACTCAGATACTATTGGATATTTAAAAGAGAATACACTAAGTGATAAGAGTAAAGAGGAGTGCAACAATATAATTGAAAATAATGATTTAAATGAAGAAACTTCAGAAAAAATTAATGAAATACAAGAAGAAACAGATATATCTGAATATGAAGATACTTCACAAGAAGATATAAAAGATATTATTGATACTAATGAAGAAATTAATAATTTAGAAATGCAAACAGATGATAGTGAAAATATTGAAGAAGAACTTTCTTCAAATAATGGTGAAGAATATACATGTAACTTATGCAAAGATCCAAAATGTCCACGACAAAAAGGAGACTTGAAAACAAATTGTATTCACTATGAAGATCATAATAAATAAAATTAGGAGGTTTTTACAATGGGAGAAGCGTTGGGATTAATAGAAACAAAAGGATTAGTAGGAGCAATAGAAGCAGCTGATGCAATGACAAAATCTGCTAATGTTATGTTAATAGGATATGAAAAAATAGGTTCAGGACTTGTAACAGTAATGGTAAGAGGTGATGTAGGAGCGGTTAAGGCATCGGTTGATGCAGGTGCAGTTGCTGCAGAAAAAGTTGGGGAATTAGTATCTAAACATGTAATACCAAGACCACATACAGATGTTGAAAAAATATTACCAAAAACTGAAGCATAAAATAATTTAAGTTAGTAAGGTGATTAAAATGGATATATCTCAAGATATTTTAGTAAAGTTAATAACAGAAAAGGTTATTGAAAAGTTAAATGAGAGTAAAGAAGTTTTAATCCCTATAGGTATATCTAATAGACATATACATTTATGTAGAGAAGATTTAAACCATCTTTTTGGAAAAGGATATGAGTTAACTAAAATAAAAGACTTAAAGCAACCTGGTCAATTTGCATCTAATGAAGTTGTAACAATTAAAGGTCCTAAAGGTGAGATTAAAAATGTTAGAATTTTAGGGCCTTTAAGAGATGAAACTCAGGTTGAAATTTCCATATCAGATGGTTTTAAATTAGGAGTAAAACCTCCTATTAAGGAATCTGGTAAATTAGATAATACTCCAGGGATAACTATAATAGGACCAAAAGGAAGTATAGAATTGAAAAAAGGAACAATAGCAGCATTAAGGCATATACATATGACTCCTAAAATTGCTAATCAATTAAATATAAAAGATAAAGATGAAGTAAGAGTAGAGATTAAAGGGATTAGGAGTGCTGTACTTGGAAATGTACTTGTAAGAGTTTCTGATAAATATGACCTTGAAATGCATTTAGATGTGGATGAAGCCAATGCTTGCTATGTTAAAAATGGGGATTTAGTAAAAATAGTAGAATAATAAGCAGAAAATAGGTGATATATTGGATTTAACAAATTGTAATAAGTTAATTGAAGAATTTTCAAATCTTATAGTAAATAAAAAATGTAACTCTTATGAAGGGGAATTAAAAGTAGGTGTTGACTTAGGTACAGCAAATATTGTTTTATCAGTTGTTGATTCTAATAATAGACCGATAGCTGGTGCAATGTATCCATCTAGCGTTGTAAAAGATGGAATAGTTGTAGATTATATAGGAGCAACAAGGGTAGTTAGAAATTTAAAAAATCAAGTTGAAGAGATTTTAGGAGTTCAACTTACAAAAGCTGCTACAGCAATACCCCCAGGAATAACTGAAGGAAATACAAAGGTAATTGCTAATGTAGTTGAATCAGCAGATTTAGAGGTTATAAACGTTATAGATGAGCCAACTGCGGCATCTACTGTACTTGGAATAAGGGATGGGGCTGTAGTTGATGTAGGTGGAGGAACAACAGGAATTAGTATTATAAAAGATGGTAAGGTTGTATTTACTGCAGATGAAGCAACTGGTGGGACTCATATGACTTTAGTATTAGCGGGATTTATGAAAAAATCATTTGAAGAAGCAGAAGAAATAAAAAAAGATAAATCAAATGAAAGAGATGTATTTACAATAGTTAAGCCTGTAATCGAAAAAATGGCATCTATAGTAAATAAATTTATACAAGGATATGATGTTGATACTATATATGTTGTAGGTGGAGCTTGTTGTTTTGATGATTTTGAAAAAATATTTAAAAAGGAAACTAAGGTTGATACTATAAAACCTATAGAGCCTCTTTTAGTAACACCTTTAGGAATAGCTATGAATTGTAATTTATAGAAGGTGATAATAAATTGAATCAAAAAAATCAGATGGAAAGCATAATAATTGAGTCAATAATTGATATAATTGTAGATAAAGTAATAGAAAAAATTATTGACAAGAGTAAAAGAGGAATACTTTTATTTACAGGTGCAACTATAGGTTACAATGAAGCGATAGAGTCTATAAGTAAGTTAAAAATGGAAGGTTGGGAATTTGATGTAGTTATGTCAAAGTCAGCAACAGAAGTGCTTAGTGAAGAGGATATAAAAAAATCCATAGATGTAGAAAAGATAATAAATGATAATAAGTATGATATTAAAGAATTGTTGCAGAGAAATAGTATAGTAATAGTACCTACATTAACTATAAATTCAGCTGCAAAAATAGCTAATTGTATTAGTGATACACTTGTTACTAATATAATATCAAAGGCTCTAATGTTAGGAAAACCTGTAGTGGCATCTATAAATGGATGTTGTCCGGAAAATGAAGAAAGAAAAATTATATACGGAGATAATTTAAGTGATCTTTATAAGAAAAAATTAAGTGAAAATTTAGAGGCATTAAGAAATTACAATATAAGATTATCTTCTTCAGAGAATTTATACAATAATGTAAATAAGATGCTTTTAAAAAGCTTTAATTTATATAAAACAAATAAAAATAATGCATTAAATAAAACTAATATATCAAATGCAACTAGCAAATATATACCTAAATCTAAAGAAAAATTATGTTTTGCAAAGTTAGATAAAAAAGTATTAAGTAGAAAAGATATTTGGGATAATAAAAAATTTAATACAATTTTTATAAACCAAAATACATTGATAACAGATTTAGCAAGGGATGAAGCAGAAAAACTGAATATAAAATTACTTAGAGAATAAGGAGCAATATAATATGTATTTAGGTAAAGTAGTTGGAACTGTTGTATCAACAACTAAAAATGAAGCACTAATAGGATTTAAACTTTTAGTAATAAAAAAGTTAGATGAACACTTAGATGTAACTAATACTAGTGAAGTTGTAGTAGATTCAGTTGGAGCAGGTGTTGGTGAAATAGTTTTAGTTTCTAAAGGAAGTTCAGCTAGATATATACTTGAAAGAGAAAAGGCACCAATAGATTCAGCTGTAGTAGCTATTGTAGATACAGTAGAAGTAAATGGTTAAGGAGTGAAAGTCATTGGCTAACTTATATACCAAAACAGGCGATAAAGGAGAAACTAGTTTATACGGTGGTAAAAGGGTAAAAAAAAGTAGTGCAAAAGTTGATTGTTATGGAACTATAGATGAAGCTAATTCTATGTTAGGTTTGGCTTATTCTCAACTGAAGGATGAAAATATAAAGTTATATGTTAACTCTATACAAAAAAGATTATTTAGTGTTGGAGCAGAATTAGCAAGTGATGAAAATGGGTTAGATATGCTACAAGGAAAAATAAGTGAAAAAGATGTATCTTTTTTAGAGGATATTGTTGATGAATGTACTAAAGTTGTAGGAAAACAAACGTCATTTGTTGTCCCAGGAAAAAATCCTGCATCAGCTTCCCTTCATGTAGCTAGGACTATTATTAGAAGAGCAGAAAGAAAAATAATATCTTTAAAGGATGAAGAGCCAGTAAGGGATGCTTTACTTAAGTATGTAAATAGATTATCTGATGCTATTTATGCCCTTGCTAGAGTTGAGGAATATAATTCTGAAGTTGAAGTTATTAAAAATAAGGTTGTAAAAAAGTTAAAATCTAAATTTTCTAAAGACTTTAATCTTGCTAATATAAAGAAAATGGCAGAATTTGCTGAAAAGAAGGCTATAGAAATAAATGTACCTATGGTTTTTTCAGCAGTAGATGAAGGTGGGAATATAATACTTGTTCATAGAATGGAAAATTCATTATTAGCAAGTTTAGATATATCACAAAATAAAGCGTATACAGCTCTTTCTTTAAAGATGCCAACATCAGATTTAACTGATTTAGCCAAAGAAAGTGGAAGCCTTTATGGAATTCAAAGTAGTAATGACAATAGAATTGTAATCTTTGGAGGTGGTTTTCCTATAGAGGTTAATGGCAAGATAGTGGGTGCTATCGGGGTAAGTGGAGGTACTGTAGAAGAAGACATGGAAATAGCTCAATATGCAATAAACTCATTAATGAATTCATTATAGAGACAGGGGGTAATTAAATGGATATAAGTAGTTTAGACATAGAAACAGTTGTAAAAAAAGTAATAGAAGGTATGGATATAAAGAAAACAGAAGAATGCTCTGAGTGTATAGATGGTATATTTGAAAATATGGACGATGCAGTAGATGCTGCATATATAGCACAAAGAGAATATATGAAGTGTAGTATGGCTGATAGAGATAAGTTTGTAAAAGCCATAAAGGAAGAATTTTCAAAAGATGAAGTTATTGACCTTATATCTAGAATGTCTGTTGAAGAAACAGGGATGGGTGAATATGAATATAAGGTTATAAAAAATAGATTAGTTATAGAAAAAACACCAGGAATAGAAGACTTAAAAAGTGAAGCTATATCAGGAGATGATGGGCTTACTTTAGTAGAACTATCACCTTTTGGTGTAATAGGGGCAATTGCTCCAACTACAAATCCAACAGAAACACTTCTTTGCAATAGTATAGGAATGCTTGCTGCAGGAAACTCAGTAGTATTTAGTCCTCATCCAAGAGCAAAAAATGTATCTAAACTTACTATTCAAATGATAAATAAAGCGCTTAGAAAAGCTGGTGCACCAGAAAATTTAGTAGTATCAGTTAAGGAGCCTTCTATAGAAAATACTAATAAAATGATAAGTAACAATAAAGTTAAATTACTAGTAGCTACGGGTGGACCTGGAATTGTAAAATTAGTTTTATCTTCTGGGAAAAAAGCTATAGGAGCAGGGGCCGGAAACCCACCTGCAGTTGTAGATGAAACTGCCGATATAGAGAAAGCTGCCAAAGATATAATAGATGGTTGTAGTTTTGATAATAACTTACCATGTATAGCTGAAAAAGAAGTTATAGCAGTAGACTCTATTGCGGATTATTTAATATTTAATATGAATAAAAATGGTGCTTATCAAATAAAAGATAAAGAAGTTATAGATAAGCTTGTAAAACTAGTTTTAAATGATAAGTTAAAGATAAAAACAGAATTTGTTGGTAAAAGTGCAAAATATATACTTAATAAGTTAGGAATAAAAGTTGATTATAATGTTAAAGCCATAATAATGGAAACTGATAGAAATCATCCATTTGTTCAAGAAGAGTTAATGATGCCAATATTACCAATTGTAAGGGTTAATGATGTAGATGAAGCTATAGATCTTGCAGTAGAAGTAGAGCATGGAAATAGACACACAGCTATAATGCATTCTAAAAATGTTGATAAATTAACTAAAATGGCAAAACTTATTCAAACAACTATATTTGTTAAAAATGGGCCATCATATGCAGGTATAGGTGTAGGTGGAGAAGGACATACAACATTTACAATAGCTGGACCAACAGGAGAAGGATTAACATCAGCTAAAACATTTACAAGAAAAAGAAGATGCGTACTTGTAGAAGGATTTAATGTTAGATAAAGAGGTGGGTTAATTGGATAAAGATTTGTGCAGTCTAGTAAAAGATGCAGGGATAGTTGGTGCAGGTGGAGCTGGATTTCCAACTCACGTAAAATTAAATGCTAAAGCAGAGTATGTAATTGTAAATGGAGCAGAATGTGAACCTCTTTTAAGAGTTGATCAACAGCTAATGGATGTAGAGTGTAGAAAAATTTTAGAAGGACTAAAACTTGTAAAAGAGCAAGTGAGAGCAAAGTATGGAGTTATAGCTTTGAAAGAAAAATATAAAAAAGCGATTAATTCATTAGAAGGTATAATAGGAGAATATGAAGGAATAAAAATTCATAAATTACAAAATTTTTATCCTGCTGGTGATGAACAAATTATAGTGTATGAAGTAACAAAAAGAATTATTCCCGAAGGTGGAATACCTCTAAATGTTGGAGCTATAGTTTCTAATGTAGAAACTATAGCAAATATATATGACGCATACTATAATAACTTGCCTGTAACTGAAAAATATGTAACTGTAACAGGTGAGGTGAGATATCCTAAAACACTTAGATTACCAATTGGTTTAAGTATAGGTGAAGCAATTGAGTTAGCAGGAGGAACCGATTTAACCGATTTTGTAGTAATTAATGGTGGTCCTATGATGGGAAAAATAACAGATGTAAAAAGTCCTATAACAAAAACAACTAAAGGTCTTATAGTGCTCCCAAAAGACCATTCATTGATTAAATCACTTACTAAAGATGTAAATACAATGTTAAAAGAAGCTAAGTCTGCATGTATGCACTGTAGTCATTGTAGTGAAGTATGTCCAAGAAATTTACTTGGACATAGAATATATCCGGACAAAATGATGAGGCTATCTAGTTATAATAGTGTATGTGATGATAAAATTACTCCTATAAATGCATTCTTATGTTGTGAATGTAGGTTATGCGAGTATGCATGTGTTATGGATTTACAACCTTGGAAATTACATAATTCCATAAAAAAAATGCTATCTTTTAATGGTATAAAAAATACTTGTAAAAACCAACCAGAAAAAGTTCATCCATTTAGGTCATATAAAAAATATCCGGTGAATAAATTAATTTATAAGTTAGGATTAAATTCATATAATGTTGAAGCACCTTTAACAAAAGAAGAAATAAATGTAACATCAGTATCAATTCCTTTAAGTCAACATATTGGAGCACCAGCTGTTCCGAAAGTACAAATTGGCGACAAGGTTCATAAAGGGGATTTAATAGCATATGTCGAAGAAGATAAATTAGGAAGTAATATTCACTCAAGCGTTGATGGAGTTATAAGCGATATTAGAAATAATATAATTATAATTAGTGGAGGGATGTAATATGAGTATTTTATCAATACTTGCGGCATTTGGTGGAGGCGCTTTTGGAGCAGCTGTAGGTGGATTACCTGCATTTATTATGACTGGTGTTGTGGCAATTGTAGGAACTGCTATAGCTTTAGGAACTGGTGTGGATGTAATAACAGGTAATGTAGCTTTTGGTCCATTCTTTGGCCCACATGTAGCTTTTGCTGGAGGTGTTGCAGCAGCAGCTTATGCAGCTAGAAAAAATAATACTTTAGCTGGAGGAAATTTAGGTGGAGGAGATGTAGCAGTTGCTTCACCTCAAGGAATAACTAATGGATCTGATATACTTTATTCTTTAAATGGAACAGGAGACTGGTCAGTTTTAGCAGTAGGTGGACTATTTGGGATATTAGGATTATTAATAAATTTTTTATATTCAAGTGTACTTTCACTTCCTACTGATACAGTAGCAATGACTGTTGCAACTTGTGGTTTGATATCTAGATTTGCAATAGGTAAATCAGGCTTAACTGGTAAATATGAAGGTAGTGAACCTAGACAACACTTTGCTAAAGGAAAAGAATTAGTCTATAACATAATGATAGGATTAGTAGTTGGTTTAGCTGTATGCTATACAGGAGCAATACTTCATGAAGAGGTTGGAATATCTATGGAAGTATTACAAGGATCATATCCAGCGTTTGTATTTGCAATAAGTGCAATAACATTAATTTTTGCTCAGACTGGATTTACTTCACCTACAACACATCATATAAGTATAACATCAGGTTACGCTTATGTATGGTCTGGAAGTCTAGTGATAGGAATAATAACTGCTATAGTTGCATCTTTACTAGGAGATTTCTTTGTTAAAAATGTAAATAGTAATGTTGATAGTCACGTTGACCCACCTGCATGTACTATATGTATATTATCTTTTATAATATTTATGGCATTTAAATAATTAGAAACAAAGAAGAGGGGGGATACCATTGAAGAAAGCAATAGGTCTTGTTGAAATAAAAAGTATTCCTATTGGTATTGAAACAGCAGATGAAATGCTAAAAGCTGCTAATGTGGAATTAATTATGGCTAATCCTATATGTCCAGGAAAATATATGATATTGATTACTGGAGATGTAGGAGCAGTAAAAAGTTCTGTAGAAACAGGAAAAAAGGTTGCTGGTATATTTTTAGTTGAATATCATGTAATAAACAATATACATGAAGATGTATTAGTAGCATTAACTGGGTTTACAGATATAGAAAGTATAAAATCTATTGGTGCAATAGAAACAATATCGGCATTAACTGCTATAAAAGCTGGTGATATTGCTGTAAAAGCATCAAATGTAAAATTGATAGAAGTAAGAATTGCTAAAGGTCTTGGAGGAAAAGGTTTCTTGATATTAACAGGTGAGGTATCAGCTGTTAAATCAGCAGTTAAGTCTTGTTTAAATGAATTAGGAGAATCAGGATCTATAATAAGTACTTCTGTAGTATCTTCACCTCATAGAAGCTTGATAGAGAAGCTTAGATAGAGATGAATGCTTTTATTAATTAGTAAAATTAGGGCTTATAAATAGATTTAATTAAATCTATTTATAAGCCTTTCTTAATTAATATTTAAAAATTTTAATAAAGAAAAGTGTATAAACTTACATAAGGAGAAGTAGTATGGGGGTATATAAAGCAAACTCATTAAAGGATCTTCTAAGTAAAAATGTATTAAGTAAAACTATAGATAATATTGATAATATGGAGATATATGCTATAAACACGAGTGGATTATCTGGATCTAAGATGTATAAATTAATAATAACATCTAAAGAAAAAGAAAAAGTATTATATCTAAAAGTAAATAATTTAAAAGAGGATTGGCTAGCAAAAGTAAGTAATGATAAGGGTAGAGAGCTTACAATATTTGAGGAGAGTATTTTTATTAAAATTGAAGAATTTATAAAAGATGTATATATTGCGTATTATAAAAATGATAGTTATTATGCAATATTAATGAATGATATGTCTGAATATATTGGAGCCGATAAAAATAGCGAAGATTATTATACATACTTAGATAATTTAGCTAAATTTCATTCAAAATTTAACGAATATGATATTATAAAATATAAGTCATTACTTAGCGTGGAAGAGTACTATGATTTTTTAACTGAAGAAAAGATCAGCGAAGAATTTAGAGAAAAAAATTCATATGGGTGGAGAAAAATAAGAGAACTTTTAGGTGAGAATCTATATATAGAGTACTGTGAATTAAACCATATAGATAATAAATTTTCATACTATCCTAAAACATTTTTACATGGAGACTATAGACCAGATAATGCTCTATATATGAGTAATAATGAAATCAGGTTTATAGATTGGGCTAATAGTGGATGTGGTCCTTGTACATTAGATTTATTTTGGTATTTGATAAGCTCAGTTGATTATAAATCAGATAAAATTGATCTTATATATTACTATAAAGAAAGGATAGAAAGTTATCAAGGATATAAATTCACACAAAAGACTTGGGATACACTACTAAAAGTAGGAATTATATGTACTTGTAGAATGTTTTTAGCTACTTTAATAAGCATGAATGATATAAATGATAAATTTGTATTATATAATATTGATTGGTGGATGGAAAACCTAAAAATAATACTTAAAAGTATATATACTGAGTTAAAATAAAAAATGTGGATACAAAAGTCATCCACATTTTTTATTAGTTTTGAGCGATAGCTACTTTGCTAGTTTCTTTCCATTGTTCTACATATGAATCTAAAATTTCTTTTATAGATTGTCCTATTTTATAATAAGCTGAACTTTCTAAGTTTGCTAAAGATACTCTTATTGACCAACTAGGTCCATTAAATCCATCACCACTTAATAAGATAATTGAATATTTATCAGCTAGTTTATATAAAACATCAAGTAAATCATAATTAGATTTTAAGAAATCAACTAATTCATCTCCATGATAAATTCTTGCCCAATTTTCTATATCAAACTGATAGTAGTAAGCTGCATCATTTTTATTTTCATTTAATTCTAATCCTAAACCTTTAAATAATAGTTTTTTACGACTATTACATATATCAATATTAAGTGATTTATAATCGTTATCAGTATCTATTAATGCAAATGCAGAGAAAAATGCCATTTGTACTTGTTGAGGTGTAGAAAGTCCTGCTGTATGATTCAAAGCAACTAGTCTACTATCAGCAACAATTCTATCCATAAAAGATATAGAATCTGGGTTTACATTCATATCTTTATATCTATTATTTACAGATCTTTTTAACTCTTCATTTAGTTCACTTATTTTTTTATCAAAAACATTGTTTTCATGTAAAGCCATTGTACCTAATCTCCAACCAGTAACACCGAAGTATTTAGAATAAGAATAAACTCCGAGTGTATTGTATGGAAGCATAGCCATTAAAGATGTGAATTCAGGCACAAAAGTACCATATACATCATCTGAGATTATCATTAAATCTTTATTATAATTTTTAACAACATTTATTATATTATTAAAAGTATTTTCATTCATAGCTATTGATGCTGGATTATTTGGATTTACAAGGAATAAAGCTTTTATAGAATTATCATTTAGCTTTTCTAATTCTTTTTTAGAATACTGCCAAGTATGTATCCCATTTTCATCGACTTCATCAGCATTTATATAAACTACATTAAACTTATATCTAGGTAGATGAGGTATTTCAAGATAAGGTGTAAATATAGGTGTCATAATAGCGATTGAATCACCTTTTCTTAAAAGTTCATTAGCCATTAATGAATCAAATATATAGCACATGGCAGCTGTTGCACCTTCTACAGCAAATATATTTAGCTTACCACCATTTTCAGTATCATACCTCATTTCTTGTACAAGATAATCATGAACTATTTTTTCTATATGAGGTAGCATTCTATCAGGAAATGGATAATTATCTCCTATTATTGCATCTGCTAGTTCATATACAAATTCATCACCATTAAAATTAAGCTTATTTATACCATAATCTATTATTTTTTTTAATAAAGATACTCCAGGCATGTTTTTATTTTGGGTCATATAATCATAAAAACGTTTAGAAATGCCTTCTTTTTTAGGCATTCCAGCTAAATCACCTAAGTCCCAAGTTAAGCGTGTTTCGTTAACTGCAAATTGTCCAAATGTAAAAAATGCTTCACGAGGAGTAGCGGCAGTCCAGTTAGGATTACCACGACCAGCATCTAGTACATTTACATTATTTTTAATAGCATTATTTTTAGCTAAATCCATTAATTTATCTTTAAACTCAAAAGGGCTTATTTTATCATAGATCATTTTTAATTCTTTATAAGAATACTTCAAAATTAATTCCTCCTAAAAGTACATATTAACTGTTTGCGTTACTATATAATTATATATATTTTTAGGAAAAAGTAAATGAAAAAAGTATTTTTCGTAAAACTATTAAAAAAGTATTGCTTTATTGATAATTATGTTTAAAAAATTAAGTTTAAATAGAATATGCATTATAAAAATATAGTTATTGATAAATGTGATTAAGTGAATATAAAGAATAAAAAGTATAAATTTAGACTGATAATATATCAGTCTAAATAAAAATTTATTAAATTTAATAAGCTTTAACTTCTTGTTTAGCACCTAATATACCAGCAATTAATATATCTGAATCTGCACCTAAAAAATAGTTATCGATATTTATATGAGAAAAAATATCTCTTAAGCTTTGCTCTTCATGTCGAACACCACATAAAAGAACTTCTAAAGTTGATATATCATCCTTTCCGAAAAAATCACCAAAAAACTTTATCCTTGTTATAAATCCTTTTTCAACTTCTAAGTTAAATTCTATATTACCACCAGGATATTTTAACTCATTTAAAAGAGAATATTTAGGCGAATTACCAAAATTCCATTCCCAAGTACTGTATTTTTCTTCTACTAAATTTTCTATTTTTTCAATATCATCTTTAGTTAAGTTATAGAACGTATTGTTAGAACTAATAGAATATATATAATTCATAAGCAAATTTTTAAATTCAAGAATATCTATATCTTCATTTAAGTGACTACTTATATTGGTTACACGAGATTTAACTGACTTTATTCCTTTTCCTTCAAACTTAATACTTTTTACTTTTAAAGCATCAGATAAGTCTGAAATTTGTGATGAGAATAAAAGTGTACCATGATGCATTACTTTATTTTTGTAGTTATACTGAGCATTACCAGAGAATTTCTTACCATCAATTAATAAATCATTTCTTCCAGAAAACTCTGCATTTAATCCTAATGTTTTTAGTAAATCTATTATTGGTTGTGTAAACTTTTTAAAGTCACTAAAAGAGTTTTTATTGCAGGAGATAAAGGTAAAGTTTATGTTGCCTAAATCGTGAAAAACAGCCCCACCTCCAGAAAGTCTTCTTACAACAGGGATTGAGTTATCCTTAACATAATCTATATTTATCTCAGATAATGTATTTTGATTTTTTCCAACGATTATAGAAGGTTTGTTTCGCCATAAAATAAATAAATCTTCATTAGTATTTTTTAATAGGTATTCTTCCATAGCTAAGTTGAAATAGGGATTTGTATTATCGTTATATATAAGTAACATATATATTCCTCCTAAAAATATTTATTATATACATTAAACTCATGACAATTTATATTCTATAAAAAAAAATTACATTCCTTTATTTTATTTAAATGAATTTATACAAAATTTATGTATAAAAATAATAATTATACATAAAAATACATAATCCTTCTTAATTAAATAGAAATACTTGTAAAATAATTGTATCAATAAAAATAAAATAAAAAATTTTCAGAAAAGTATTGCGTTATTATGAAAATTACCATATAATTTAAGATATAAAACAAGTGAATAGAAAAAGGGTAGAGGCGCAATATTTATCAGTAGTAATAATGAGTTAAGCACTGTGATTTATTACAAAAGGAAATATTGCCGAAGCATATAACTGATGCTTTAAGGTTATATAGCTGGGGGTATATATAAGATATATACCACTGTCACAAAATTATTTTGTGGTGAGCTACATTTAAGGAATTATTATATTTCTATGTATTATTGCATGTTAATAGAATTTTTAGCCTTGAGTGTAAACTCAAGGCTTTTTATAGTTGTATAGAAAAATGTATTACAAACCCTCATATATTCACTTAATAATTTTAAGGGGGAAAATATTATGAAAAGAAAAAGTTTAAAAATAGTTATTATAGTATTAACTATAATTATGATGTCATCAACTTTAGGATTTGCAGAAACTGATATAGGGCAGATAAATGCAAATAAATTTGGGATATGGACACTAATACCTCCATTAGTTGCAATAGTTTTAGCATTTATAACTAAAAATGTTGTTGTATCATTATTTATTGGAATTTTGTCAGGAAGTTTTATTTTAAATATAAGTGGTTCAAGTGTACACTTTGCATTAGTTAATGCTTTTTTAGATGTTGTAAACAGAGCAGTTGGGTCTTTAGCAGATCCGTGGAATGCAGGTATAATACTTCAAGTTTTAGCAATAGGGGGAGTGATTAATTTAGTTGCCAAAATGGGAGGAGCTAAAGCAATAGCTGAGGGCCTTTCAAGAAGAGCCAAAACTGCAAAAAGTACACAATTGATAACTTGGTTTGCAGGGCTTTTAGTATTCTTTGATGATTATGCAAATTCACTTATCATAGGACCTATGATGAGACCAGTAGCAGATAAAATGAAAATCTCAAGAGAAAGATTAGCATTTATAATAGATGCAACAGCAGCACCAATAGCAGGATTGGCTATAGTATCAACTTGGATAGGTCTTGAAGTTGGATTAATAGGAGATGCATTTAATGGAATAGGTATAAAAGCAGACGCTTTTGGTGTGTTTTTAAATACAATACCATATAGATTTTACAATATACTAATACTAGCGTTTATAGTGATAACAACTTTATTATTAAAAGATTTTGGTCCTATGAGAAAGGCAGAGATAAGAGCTAGACAAGGCAAAAGTTTAGATTCTGAGATTGCAATAGATTCTGTAAACGATCATTCAGATTTAGAACCAAAAGAAGGTGTTAAATTAAGTATATGGAATGCAATAATACCAATAGGAACATTGATAGTAGCCGCATTAATAGCATTTTACTATAGTGGATATAGTTCTATAATGAGTGGAGAAGATGCTAGTTTAATACAATTGCTTAGTGATTCACCATTATCATTTGTATCAATTAGAGAAGCATTTAGTGCATCAGATGCATCGGTTGCGTTATTCCAGTCTGCATTACTTGCAAGTATAGTAGCTATAGTAATGGCGGTATCTCAAAAAATATTTACAGTTTCAGAAGCTATAGAAGTTTGGGTAGATGGTATGAAAACATTAGTTATAACAGGTGTTATATTAATATGTGCTTGGTCATTAAGTTCAGTAATAAAGGAATTAGGAACAGCTAAATATTTAATTAAATTACTATCAGGTTCATTCCCACCATTCTTATTACCTAGTTTAATATTTGTATTAGGAGCTATAATATCATTTTCAACGGGTACAGCATATGGAACAATGGGAATACTTATGCCATTAGCAGTTCCACTAGCTAATTCTATAAATCCAGATATGTCATTTATAGTAGTTAGTACAAGTGCGGTATTAACAGGTGCTATATTTGGAGATCATTGTTCACCTATATCAGATACTACAATACTATCGTCAATGGGAGCAGGATGTAATCATATAGATCATGTAAGAACACAGATGCCTTACGCCTTATTTACGGCATTAATAACAGTAGTATTTGGATATATACCAGCTGGACTTGGTATACCAGTATACATAGTACTACCACTTGCAATAGTAGCGGTATTTATAGGTGTACAAATATTCGGAAGAAAAGTTGATATAGTTGAAGAATGTGTATAATATGATATAAAATAAAAATTCCACAATTGTGTAGTATTAAATAATAGCTACATAATTGTGGAATTTTTTATGTGCAAAAATAAATTGATAAAGGACAGGTTCTTTCCTTAGTTTTTTGAATATAATGGAATAATATTAATACATTAACAATATTGTACTTTTAATATGTACAAGGAGGTGTTTTATGAAAAATAGGAATAAGTGGATTGTTATCATAGCTTTTTTTGTTTTACTTATGATGCCAAGTATTTGTTTAGCCGCAGAGGTAGACGTAGGTTATTTCAATGCTCAAAAATACAAGGTATTAACTCTTATTCCTCCGATAGTGGCCATAATATTAGCATTTTTAACAAGAAATGTAATAGCATCTTTATTTATAGGTATTATTTCTGGAAGTTTGTTACTAACTATTCCTGGAAATAATATATTTTATGGAATAGTTGATGCTTTTATTGATGTTATAAATAGAATGGTTACTTCTTTAGCAGATACTTGGAATGCAGGAATAATACTCCAAGTTTTAGCTATAGGAGGATTAATTAATTTAGTAACTAAAATGGGAGGAGCTAAAGCAATAGCAGAAAGTTTATCTAAAAGAGCTAAAAATAGAAGAAGTTCTCAAATTATTACTTGGTTATCAGGTCTTATCATATTTTTTGATGATTATGCAAATGCAATGATAGTTGGAACAATGATGAGACCTATAACTGACAAAATGAAAATATCTAGAGAAAAATTAGCGTTTATAGTTGATGCAACAGCTGCTCCAGTGGCAGGTATAGCAGTTATTTCAACATGGATAGGTATGGAACTTGGTCTTATTAAGGATGCATTTAGTACAATAGGAGTAAATGCTGATGCATTTGGCGTATTTGTTCAAACTATACCCTATAGATTTTATAATATACTAATCCTTTTTTTTATAGTAATAAGTGTACTTTTACTTAAAGATTTTGGGTCTATGAGAAAGGCTGAAGTTAAAGCAAGAAAAGAAGGTATAATAAGTTCTGGACATGGTATAGATATATCCGATTCAAATGAAGGTATAAAACATTTAGATCAAAAAGGATTAAAACCTAGCATGTCAACAGCAATATTACCAATAGGAGTACTTATAGTTGTAGCGTTACTTTCTTTTTATTTTAGTGGATATAAAAATATTATAGGAGGAGATAGTCAAGCATTAATTAATTTACTCAAAGAATCACCAATATCATTTGTAGCGATAAGGGAAACCTTTAGTGCATCAGATGCTTCAATAGCACTTTTTCAATCATCATTACTTGCAGGTATAGTTGCTATTATTATGGCAACAACTAAGAAGATATTTACTTTTTCAGAAGCTATAGATATATGGATGGAAGGTCTTAAACGTTTATTAATAACTTGTGTTATATTAGTATGTGCATGGTCATTAAGTTCTGTAATTAAAGAATTAGGTACTGCAAAATATTTAATTACCTTATTATCCGATGCAATTCCTCCATTTTTGTTACCAACTATAATATTTTTACTTGGAGCTATAATATCATTTGCAACAGGTACATCATATGGAACAATGGGAATACTTATGCCATTAGCAATTCCATTAGCATATTCTATGAATCTAGAAATGTCATTTATAATAGTAAGTACAAGTGCAGTATTAACAGGAGCGATATTTGGAGATCATTGTTCACCAATATCAGATACAACAATATTATCATCAATGGGAGCTGGATGTAATCATATTAACCATGTAAAAACTCAATTGCCATATGCCTTATTTACAGCTGTAATAACTATTATATTTGGGTATATACCAGTAGGTTTAGGAATGTCTATATATATTGTATTACCGTTATCAATAATAGCATTGTTTATTGGTATTCAAGTTTTAGGAAAGAAAGTAGAGTAAGTAGAATATAAAATATATAAAATAGATAGAATATAATTTAAAGGGGATTATTTATATAATAAATTACAATTAGTTTTTATTACTTTAACTAATCCCTTAAACTTATGTTTTTTAACGTTATAAGGAGTTACGTATGGCATATATAAACTTTAAAGAAGAACGACATTCTATCAATAATCAAATAATAAATAGAAAAAAATAATGAAAATATAATGAAATATATACTAAAGAACAAGGAGAATGTAATGGATTATACTCCTTGCAAAGAGTATAGTTTTAAAAATTTTGAAGGTATTGAATTTGGAAAAGATGGTATTTTAGATGAGGCAGATTTTAGGATTATAGAAAGTAAAGATATACTTTGTACGAAATTTATAGATTGTAATTTTAAAAATATAAAATACAAAGATTGTAACTTTATAGGCTGTGTATTTGAAAATTGTAATTTCTATAAAGGTGGAGTTATATTTGAAAATTGTTCTTTTATTAAAGAAGGAACTGAAAAATTACCATCTCTTAATAATAAGGATAACTTAGGTTGTAGTTTTTATAAATGTAGTATATACTCTAAATTTATGAATTGTGATTTATCTCTAGCTTTGTTTGAAGAATGTGAAATAATAAATACATCATTTCAACTTACTTATATGAAAAAATGTATAATAAAAAATTGTGAGCTAGATAAAATTAATTTTAAAGATTGTAATTTATCTGGGTTTAAAACTTTAAGTTGTTATATTATAGATTTAGACTTTACAGATGAAGATAAAACAAAATTTGATGAAAAGACTTGTTTTGATAAAATAATTCCAAGGGAAAAAACGAAACAGGAATATGAAGGGATTTATATGACTTATGAAACTTTATCAGATAAATTTAAGGAAAATAACTTACCAGATAATTCTTCAGAATACTACTATTTAGGTAAGGTTTTTGAAAGGAAATCATTAAAAAAAATAACTCCTAAAATAGGGTCATATATATATTGGATATCATGTGGTTATGGTCAAAGAGCACTATTTCCAGTAGTTACATCTATTAGTATTATGATTATATATACAATATTATATTTATTTATAGGAGTTAAAGTTGGAGATGAAACTATAAGGCTTTCAATTGGATATCTTTCTAGTACAAATTTAAAAGAAATATTAAGTGTTATAAATGAAGCATTTAATTTAAGTGTAGGTATGTTTGCAGGTGTTGGATGTATAAATTCAGAACCTATACCTCGTACATATATGCTTGCTAATACGGAAATGCTATTGGGAATACTCATGATGGGAGTAGGAGTTGCAACATTAATAAAAAAAGCAAAAAACAATTAAATTATGTTGCGTTAAGTTATAAATTCTGCTACATTTATAGTATAATAAATCTTGCGGATGTGGCGGAATTGGCAGACGCACCAGACTTAGGATCTGGCGCCTTTGGCGTGGGGGTTCGACTCCCTTCATCCGCACCATTAAAAAGCGTTGATATTTTAATATCAACGCTTTTTTCACATGTAATAAATTATTAGTAATTTAAGTAAATATATATAGATTTATAAATGAAAATGTAATATATTTATCTTATAAATATAAATGAAAGTAGGATGATTCATGGAAAGAAAAAAGGAGATGACAAAAAAATTACTAGCAGATAGTTTTAAAGAACTTATGCTGAATAGTTCCTTTAAAAAAATAACTATTAAAATGATTACAGACGGAGCTGGAGTTATTAGACCTACTTTTTATAATTACTTCAAAGACAAGTATGAAATATTAGAATATTGCTTTGAAGAATATATAATGAAAAATGTATATGAACTTATAGATAAGGATATGGAATTAGAAGCATTAAAAATGATATTTATTCACTTAGATAAAAATAAGGAGTTCATAAGCAGATCTTTTGAAGTTACAGGTCAAAATTCATTTAAAGAAATATTATCTAATAGTATATACAATATGTTTAATAAAATTTTAGATAAATATGGAATAAAAGAAACAGAATTAACTAATATTATGACTAAGGAAAGTGTAGCAAGGTATTATACCATAGGATTAGTTTCTTCGTTAGAATTATGGTTGAATACTGATAATGATAATAACGGAAATGATATGTTTAATACTTATAAATACCTAATATCTCATTCGGTTTTAGATATAATCGAAACTAAAATAAAATATTAAAAAGTCGTTACCAATATTGATAACGACTTTTTTTATTAAGCAGCTTCGTTAGATTCTCCTCTAACTACGTCAGCTGTTGTTATTTTGTAATTTTTGAATATAGCGTATCCTATGAATCCAGCTAATATACTTACTAAAGCACATCCTACAGCTGTTATTATAACTTTTGTTGCTGGGTTGTAAGCAAACATTACAGCAAGACCAGCTATTGGAGTAGCAGTTCCTGGAGAGTTGTTTGTTAGTCCCATTAAAGCGATTATAACACCAGACATAGCACCACCTATGAAGTTAGTAACATATACTGGTATTGGGTTAGCTGATATTAAGTCAGCTTGAGTTAATGGCTCTATAGCAACAGCTATATTATCTTTCTTAGAACCAAACTTCATTTTTGAGAAGAATACAAAGTTCATGAAAGAAGAACCGAATACTGATAATGCACCTATTGCCATTGGAGCACCAGTTAAACCTATCATAGCAGTTAATGCCATTGAGCTAAGTGGAGCAGTAGCAACAACTGTTATAAGTCCACCAAGTATTATACCCATTAATATTGGAGAAGCAGAAGATGCTTCAGTTAAAACAGATCCTACTGTTGATAATACACCGTTAACTACTGGGCTTGTTACATCTCCTATTAAGTAAGCTAATGGAGTAGCAACAACTATTATAACTATTAAATCAAGTCCAGCTGGTATTTTCTTTTCTAAGAATTTGATTACGAAAGAAATTAAGTAACCAGCTATGAAACCTGGTAATATTTTAAAGTTCATACAAGCTAAACCAACCATTACAGCATAAACTGGAGAAACTCCTAATGCTAATGGTACTAATGTAGCAGCAGCAACACCACCTAAAGAACCGTTTGCAGCCCCAACATTTTCTAAGAATTTGATTCCTAAAACTTCACCAAAGAATGAGAAATGGAATGCTTCAACTAAGAAACTTGCACAAGCAGCGTTTGCAAGGCCACCCATTGCTTTCATACCTTGTGGTGCTTTGTAACTAAATAATGTGAATAAAGCTAATACTACTAATAATAAAGCAGTACCTGTTAATATTTGTATCATACTTATTACCTCCTGATTTATATATTTTATAAGTCCTAATGATACTGTTTTCCTTCAATTCAATCACTTAATAAAAATTGAATTGTTAGATTAATAACGATTATAATGTATCTTTTTATAAAAGTAAATAGATTTTATAAAAAAAGTTAAAAAAAATCAAAAAATGTCGAAAATACTTATTTTAAAAGTTAGTTAACAAAATATTTGTAAAGTTTATATTGTATGATATAATGTTTATGAATATATAATACTAGTAGATATTAGATATAACTAATTTTTACTGGGACTTGTTCGAGAACCTCCAAGTATAAAAAACTAAGGTATTTATATATTGGCAGTATATAAGTTGTATCCTTAGATATAACTTTTGTTGTAAAAGTTATATGGTTCTCCTTTAAATTATTTTTTAGGAGGAATTTGCAATGCAAAAAAGAAAGGTAATAATTGACTGTGACCCAGGAATAGACGATTCGCTGGCAATTCTTCTAGCTGTAAACTCACCAGAGCTAGAAATACTAGGAATAACTACATGTAGCGGTAATGTAGTAGCCTCAACAGGAGCTGAAAATGCTCTAAAAGCACTTCAGATGTGCTCTTCATTAAATATACCAGTATATATAGGAGAAGAAAAGCCTCTAAAAAGAGAGCTAGTAACAGCTCAAGATACTCATGGAGAGGATGGAATCGGAGAAAACTTTTATGAGAGAATAAAAGATATACCTATAAATAAAAATGGCGTAGATTTTATAATAAAAACATTAAGAGAAAATGAAGATGTATCTATAATAGCTTTAGGACCATTGACTAATATAGCAAAGGCTATTATGAAAGATAAAAAAGCATTTGATAATTTAGATGAGTTTGTATCTATGGGAGGAGCTTTTAAAATTCATGGTAATTGTTCTCCTGTAGCAGAGTTTAATTATTGGGTAGATCCTCATTCAGCAGATTATGTTTATAAAAACTTACCTAAACAAATTCATATGATAGGATTAGACGTAACTAGAAAAATCGTACTTACACCAAACATTATAGAGTTTATAAATAGGCTTGATAGTAGACTAGCAAAATATATAACTGAAATTACTAGATTCTATGTAGATTTTCATTGGGAGCAAGAAGGTATAATTGGATGTGTGATAAATGACCCATTGGCAGTTGCATATTTTATAGATAGAAGCATATGTAATGGTTTTGAGTCTTTTGTGGAAATTGTAGAAGATGGAATAGCTATGGGGCAATCTATAGTAGATTCTTTTGATTTTTATAAGAAAGAAAAAAATGCCTTTATTTTAACCGAAGTTGATGAAAAGAAATTTATGTATATGTTTTTAAAAAGGTTATTTAAAGGATATGAAAATATTATAGATTCAGTAAAAGGAGTTATATAAATATGAAAAATACATCTATTAAAAATATTGCACTTGTAGGTTTAGGTATTTCTATAAATGTAGTTGGTGCATTTATAGCTTTAAGTCTTAAACTTCCAATATATTTAGACTCAATTGGTACTATTTTAATTGCTGCAATTCTAGGTCCTAAGTATGCTGTTATATCAGGGTTTCTTGGTAGTATAGTTAGTGGAATGACTTTTGATATATATTCTCTTTATTTTGCACCAGTACAAATTAGTACAGGATTACTTGCAGGGATTATGTTTAAAAAAGGAATGCTAGAAGGAAAGAAAACTCCTATTGGAACATTTATATTTGTTCTTCCAACTTCAATAATAAGTGCAATGGTAGCAGCTGTAGTATTTGGAGGAGTTACATCATCTGGTTCAGCATATATTGTTCAAGTTTTAGAGGTATTAAGTGTAGGAAATTTATTTAGCAATATATTTTTAACTCAAATAGTAACTGATTATATAGATAAGTTATTAGGTGTAATTTTAGTTAATTTGGCTATGAATGTAATGCCTAAAAGCTTAAAAACATCTTTTAGCATAAGCAAATAAGGAGATATTTTATGGATAGATATAGTGTTATAGAAAATAAAAATAAAAGAGAAATAGTTTTATTAAAGGGATTTCCTTGTATATGGGGGAAATGTGCTTTTTGTGATTATATAGAAGATAATTCTACAATAGAAGATGAAATAAATAAAGTTAACTTTGAAGTTTTAAGTAATATAACTGGAAAGTATAAAGTATTAGAAGTTATAAATTCAGGAAGTTGCTTTGAACTTCCAAAACAAACTTTAAGTAGAATAAAGGAAATAATAAATGAAAAAAAAATAGAAAAGCTTTTTTTAGAAAGCCATTGGTGCTATAGAAATAAATTAAATGAAATGAGAGATTTTTTTGGAGTGCCTATAATTTTTAAAATAGGTGTAGAAACTTTTGATTATGATTTTAGAAATATAATTTTAAATAAAAATGCAAGGTTTAAAACAGTAGAAGAGTTAAAAAATCATTTTGATTCACCATGTATGTTAGTTGGTATAGTAGGTCAAACAAAAGAAATGATAGATAAAGATATGGAAATAATATTAAATAATTTTGAACATGCAACTATAAATGTATTTGTGAATAATAGTACCAGTATAAGAAGAGATGAGGAGATTGTAAAATGGTTTGTAGAAAAATATAAATACCTAGATGATAATCCTAAAATCGACATTCTTTATAATAATACAGATTTTGGAGTTGGAGATTAATAAAAATAAGCGGTTATATATACCGCTTATTTTTATTTTTAAAATA
This sequence comes from Romboutsia sp. Marseille-P6047, assembly GCF_900604535.1. Lineage (NCBI taxonomy): Bacteria > Bacillati > Bacillota > Clostridia > Peptostreptococcales > Peptostreptococcaceae > Romboutsia > Romboutsia sp. Marseille-P6047. The sequence continues at coordinate 83,254 of NZ_UWOT01000007.1, read as the reverse complement.
AATTTGCTATAGTAATAATATTAATGTATTATATTTATTATATATGTAAGTATTGAATAGATATAATACATTAACGTAAGTATTGAATAGATATAATACATTAACATTATTATGTTGGATGTATATTGAAATAAAATTTTACAAAATAATTAGGAAAACATTTACAAATACATAAATGTGAAGTTGACATACGGAGGAACAAATGAAAGGTAACGAAAGATTGGACAAGTTTTTAAAACTTCAGGATAAAAATATAGGCTTTGAAAATATAGCTAAAGATATTGGAATTAGTACAACTACTTTAAGAAAATTCTTAAACAAGATGGGATATAAGTCTGAAAATGGAAAATATGTTTCTTACAATTCTAATTTAGAGAAAGATATTAAAATATCAAAACCTAAAATAAATTCGAAAAAAGAAACTCAAATATCATTTGAGCAAATAAATAAAAATGTAAATGATAAAGGTAAATCTAGTAAAAATAAACTTACTAAAGGAAATTCAAAGCCTAAAAAAGATAGAAAAATTAATATAACTCAGGAAGATTTGGACAAAATATGTGAGGTATATGATTGGTATTTAGAAGTAAAAGATTATAAATCGATGAAACCTAAAAAAACAACTAAGAAAAAGGATATATTAATTGAAGAACTAGAGTTAAAAGAATTAAAAACTGCAAGTATAAAAGTTGAAAAAAATACATGGGAAGACTTTGAAAGGCTATGTAGTAATTCATCATTTACTAAACAGCAAATAATAACTCAAGCATTAAAGGATTTTATGAAAGAATATAAAAATTTATTATAAGTTTAATAACAGAGAAATAGATACTAAATATGAGGTGCATTAAAATATGATTAAAATACTCAATAAATCAATACTAATAATATTTATATTAGTAGTAAGTATAATTGGATTAGTATCATGCAATAAAAATAATATTGAAAATGATAATAAGGTTACTTTAAACGGAACATTAATTGAAAAAAGTAAAGCTAAAGCATTATCAATAGATGAAATAAATATTAGTCAAATACATAATAAAGAAAATAATGGAATGATTATAGATAAGATAAAAAACGTATCAGATTTTAATATATCTGATATTTGGATAATATATAATGAATTAGATAATGATGGTAAAATAATATCTGAATCAAAGATGTTTCTTGATATGACCTTACTACCGGGTGATGTATTTAAAGCTACATTTAAAGTTAAAGAAGCAAGTGAAGGTATAAATATAACTTCATATGCGTATACAACAAATGATAATGATGTAGTTGTAAATTTTAAGGATGGAAGTGTAAAGGTAAGTGAAAAGTCAAATGAAGTAGTTGAGAGTGGTGAATATGAAGTTTTATCATTTTCAGATATTGAAAAAATCGAAGAGTCTAATGATGGAGATACATATGTAGTTAAAATGAAAAATAATTCTTCTAAAAATTTGGGTAATATAACCTTAAAGATAGTAGAAATTAATAAAAAAGGAGAATATATAAAAATAAATCATGAATCTTCTTATTCTGCACTTAAACCATTAGAAGAAGCTGAAATTACTATAAAATCATATAAATACACAGAAGAAATAAAATTAATTGGATATATTTATGATGATGTAGATACAAAATCCAATATAGATATAGATTTAGAATCTAAGGAAGCTCAGATTAGCAAATACTAAATGTATAAAAATTATGATTAAGATAAATAATAAATTATATCTTAACAAGGGGGTATAACTTTATGAATGATAATAATCATGATTTTAAAAATTTAGATTATGAAAAACTTAATTCTTTATTAGCTAATCAGGAATTTGCTAGTTGGTATTATGAAAAAATGTCAGACAAATCAAAAGATGATATAAGTATTGAAGATTTTGTAGGCATATTACAAGATTACTCCAATAATCACTTTGAATAAAACTAAAATAAAAAGGTCAGTTTTAAAATAAATTATTTTAAAACTGACCTTTATTTAATTTTAAATAATTATATATTAAAATATTTTATATAAAGGTATATAATGTAATTTAAGAAGTAATAGGTGGAGGGTTCAATGAAAATATTAGTAGTAGAAGATAACAAAAAACTTTTAGAAAGTATTGAAAAGGAAGTAAGTTCTCACTTTCAATGTGAGATTTGTTCTGATGGAGAAGAAGCTCTTTATTTAATAAATCAAGGGATATACGATTTAGTAATACTTGATCTTATGTTACCAAATTTAAATGGTTTAGATATATTAAAAAAGATGAGAGATAACTATATAGAAACACCAGTTATAATTTTAACTGCAAAAGAATCATTAGATGATAAAGTAGGTGCTTTTTCAATAGGAGCAAATGATTATTTGACAAAGCCATTTTATATGGAAGAGTTAATAGCAAGAATTTATGCAATTCTTAGAACTAATGGTAAACTAAATGATAAAAATAGTTTATATTTTCAAGACTTACATTTAGATCTTAGCAAAAGGAGAGTTTTTATAGGTGAGAATGAAATAGAGCTTCAAAATAAGCAGTTTGGATTATTAGAATATTTCTTGCTTAATAAAGGAACAATTTTATTAAAGGAACAAATTTATGATAGGATATGGGGTGTTGAGTCTGATGCAACTATAGAGATTGTGGAAGTTTATGTTAGCAATTTAAGAAAAAAGCTAGGAAAATATGGATATGATAAATATATAAAGACTAAGCGCAAGGTAGGATATATGTTCGATGATAAATAAAAATGTGTTTGAAGATACTAGAAGAAGGTTAATAAAAATAAATCTATTTGTTGTAGGAGGATTTTTATTGATTTTTTCAACATTTATATTTTTCTATTTTAAAGAACGTACATATAGTGATATAGATTCTAAAATAAAAGAGGAGTTAGAGTCTATAACAATACAATTTAATAGAAGTTCTTTTTTTAACCCAATTATTTTAGAAGATCCTAGAAATATTGTATATGTATATGAAAATGGAAAGGTAAGGTATTATACTGATAATGGATATTTTGATAATATATATCCAGAAATAGAAGATGAAAAACAAGATACTTTTTTTACATGGTCAAATAATGGATATACATTTAGAGTATTAAATTTAACTGTAGGAAAATATACTATAGAGATAATAAGAAATATAGATTCCGAAATAAGTTCGCTAAAACAATTAGTACTTTCCTTAGTTATAGGAATTTTAATATCTTTAATGGTAGCATACTTTATAGCAATATATCTTACGAGAAAAGCCTTAGTTCCTATTGAAACAGCATGGAGTACTCAAGCTAAATTTATACAAGATGCATCTCATGAACTTAGAACTCCAATTGCAATAATATCATCTAAATTAGAGGGGATGTTAAAAAATCCTAATAATACTGTAAGTGATGAAGTAGAAACAATCGCAGACTCTATGAGAGAAACTAGAAGAATGAAAAAAATGATAAGTGATTTACTATCTTTAACAAAAGAAGATTCTATTTATAAAGTAACTATGGAAGAAGCTGACTTGGAAGATATAATTAATAAAATATATATAAATTATGAAGAAATAGCAGAAATGCAAGATAAGGAATTTACTGTAAAGAGCGAATTAAAGAATAAAATAATACATACAGATAAAAATAAGTTAAGACAGCTAATTCTTATTTTTATTGAAAATGCATTTAAATATACAAATGAGGGAGATAGTATTAGTATTATAGTAAATGAAAAAGAAAGCTATATAAGTATTTTCATAAAGGATACTGGAATTGGTATAAAACAAGATGAATTACCTTACGTTTTTGATAGATTCTTTAGAAGCGAAATTGTAAGAAGTAAAGATATAGATGGATCAGGAATTGGTCTTTCAATAGCTAAAATGATAAGTATAAATTTAAAGTATGATATAAATGTTGATTCTAAACAAGGTGAATATACTATTTTTGAAATAAAAATACCTAAAAATAGGTAAATTTACAATAAAAATTTGATTTATCAAGCAAATTATGGGTATAATTGTACTATAAAAATTAAATCTAAAATTATGATAACTAAAATCAAAATATATCATAATATAATTATAGAGAAGGGCTAGGAGGAAATTTAAATGGCTAAAATAATAAAAACATCAGAATTTAGAAGTGAAGTTGAAGAGAAACAAGGAGTAGTTGTAGTTGACTTTTTCGCAACTTGGTGTGGACCTTGTAAAATGTTAGCTCCAGTATTTGAAGCACTTGGAGAAGAAATGGATGGAAAGGCTAATTTTTATAAATTAGATGTTGATCAAAGTTTAGAAATAGCACAACAATTTAGTGTATCAACAGTTCCAACTATGATAATATTTAAAGATGGTAAAGTAGTAGATAAAATGATAGGATTCGTTCCTAAAGAGCAAATAAAATCTAAGGTAGAGTCTTACTTATAAAATATAGGTGATATTATGAGATATGATATAGCTATAGTCGGTTCAGGTCCAGCAGGATTATCAGCGGCTATAAATGCAAAAATAAGAAATAAAAATATAATTTTATTTGGAAGTGAAAATTTAAGTAATAAACTTGTAAAAGCTCCTTCAATTGATAACTATTTAGGATTTTATGAGATTAGTGGAGAAGATTTAAAAAATAAGTTTGCAGACCATATAAAGCAATTAGATATAGACATATGTGAAAAAAGAATAAATAATATTTATTCTATGGGAGACTATTTTGCATTAATGTCTGGAGATTCTATGTATGAAGCTACTACAGTTATTTTAGCAACTGGTGTAGAATATGGAAAACCTATAAAAGGTGAAGAAGAATTCTTAGGTAGAGGTGTTGGGTACTGTGCAACATGTGATGCTCCTTTATATAAAGATAAAAAAGTAGCTATAATAGGTTATAATAAAGAATCTGAAGAAGAAGCAAACTTCTTAAGTGAAATAGCATCGAAAACTTACTTTATACCAATGTATAAAAATGAATCATTAATGAGAGGAAATCATGAATTAGATAGTTCTATAGAAGTTATAAATGATAGACCTATACAGATTCAAGGTGAAACTCTTGTAAATAAAGTTTCATTTAAAGAAAAAGATATTGATGTAGATGGTGTATTTGTTATAAAAGATAGTGCATCAGTAAAATCTTTAGTACCAGGTTTAGAAACGGATGGACCACACGTAGTTATAGATATAAATATGAATACAAATATAAAAGGATGCTTTGCATGTGGAGACTGTGCTGGTAAGCCATATTCATATATAAAATCTGCAGGTCAAGGACAAATAGCTGCATTAAATGCAGTTTCATATTTAGATAAACTAAAAATGGAAGCAAGAAAGTTACAAAAATAAAATAAAAAAGCTTGAAGATTTATCACAATCTTTAAGCTTTTTTTATTTTACAAAGGTATATAAAATTAAAATTTATATAAGTGTTGCAGGATTTAAATAAGAATACTATAATTTAATTAAGTAAATACTTAATCAAAAGAGGTGACTGATGGAAAATCTAAGTAAAGTATTTAAAGCATTGAGTGATGAAACCAGACTTAAAATACTAGTTCTAGCATCTAAACGTAATATATGTCAAAAAGGAATATCTAAGTTATTAGGTATATCAGACTCAGCGGTATCTCAACATATTAAAATATTAAAAGATGTGGGCATTTTAAAAGGAATTAAGGAAGGTTACTTTGTTTTTTATACTATAGATAAAGAGATATTTGATCAGTGCATATCATTTATTAAATTTATAAAAAATGACAGTGTAGAAGACATTTTAGAATACAATGAATTTAAAGAAATTCATGAAGTAGGGTGTAAAATTAATTGTAAAGCATTGAATAAGTGCTGTAAAAAGGGAGGATTTTAAAATGAAAATTTGTGTACCAGTAGAAATGAATGAAGGATTAAATAGTAAGCCATATGGACATTTTGGATCAGCACCATTATTTGTTGTTTGTGACTTAGAGAATAACGAGATAACAGAAATAAACAATCATGATTTGAATCATGAACATGGTATGTGCCAACCACTTAAAGCATTACAAGGTACAATGGTAGATGTAGTTATAGTTGGAGGAATAGGGGCAGGAGCTATAAATAAATTAAATTCTATGGGAGTAAAAGTATATAGATCTCAAGGAGATACAATAAAAGAAAATCTAGCGCTATACAAAGAAAATAAGCTTATTGAATTTCCTACAAATCATACTTGCAACCACGATGGATGTGGACATCATTAAAATATATTAAAAATAAAATTACTAGTTATAAAGTTAAATAACTAGTAATTTTTTATTTTATAAATTTACATCTGATATTATAGATCTAAATTATTTAAAAGCTCTTTTAAGTTAATTAATTCTTCTTTAGTAAGAGTTATACCTTTTCCCATTTTTTCATGGTATTCATCCCAATCTCTTATATCATATTTTGCTTCTCTATTATTCCAACTAATTAAGTTAAGTTCTTTATTCCAACCTTTTGCAGACTTCGATATTATACCTAATTCTTGTTCTATATCATATTTAATATTAGCCATAAATTTAATTCCTTTCAAATTATGTAATGAATAGTTTTAATTATATCATATTTAAAGATTATTTACATAAAACAAAATAGTATACTATATCATAAATAGTAAAACAAAATTTATATATAATTTAGAAATAAAAGGGTAAAAATATAAATATATTAAAATATTGCAACATGAAAAAATAAAATTGCATTTTTATGTTGTATTTTATGAAAAAATAGCTTATAATTATACTAAATGAATAAGTAGATTAATAAATTGCATTTTTATAGAAAATTTAATCAACTTTATACTTGATAATATAAAAATAACTACAAGGGGGATTTAATAAATGGAATTATTAAATGAAGTGATATTAAAATTTAATGATTTTTTATGGACGTATATACTAATAGCAATGCTTATTGCATTAGGTATTTACTTTACAATAAAAACTAGATTTGTACAATTTAGATACTTTAAAGAAATGTTTAAACTTTTAGGAGATAGTACTTCTAAAGATGCTAAACAAGAAGGTAAAATATCTTCATTCCAAGCATTTTGTATAAGTACAGCATCAAGAGTTGGTACAGGTAATATAGCAGGGATTGCAATAGCAGTAGTTGCAGGTGGACCTGGGGCAATATTTTGGATGTGGCTTATAGCATTAATGGGTTCTGCATCAGGATTTGTAGAAAGTACGTTAGCTCAAATATATAAAGTAAAAGATGGTAAATCATATAGAGGTGGACCAGCATACTATATGGAACAAGGTTTAAATAAGAAGTGGATGGGAGTTACATTCTCAATACTTATAACAATATGTTTTGCATTTGTATTTAATGCAGTTCAAGCCAATACAATAACAGCTGCTTTTAATAATGCTTTTGGAATAAATAGACTGGGATTAGGTATAGTAATAGCAATAGTGACAGCTTTAGTTATATTTGGTGGTTCTCATAGAATAGCTAAGGTATCTGAAGTGATAGTACCAGTTCTTGCTGTATTATATATATTAGTTTCATTATTTGTAATGGCTATTAATATAAATGAAATACCAAATGTAATAAAGTTAATATTCTCAAGTGCTCTTGATTTTAGAAGTATGTCAATGGGTACTATGGGTGGAATAATACTAGTAGGAGTGAAAAGAGGTTTATTCTCAAATGAAGCAGGAATGGGTAGTGCACCTAATGCAGCTGCAAGTGCAGAAGTATCACATCCTGTTAAACAAGGATTAATACAAGCACTTGGAGTATTTGTAGATACACTAATAATATGTTCTTGTACAGCATTTGTAGTATTATTATACCCAGGATATGCAACAAGTTCTGCTGAAGGTATAGGATTAACACAAGAAGCTTTAGCCTATCATATAGGACCTATAGGAAATATATTTATAGCAGTGTGTATATTGCTATTTGCGTTTAGTTCAATAGTAGGAAACTATTACTATGGACAAGCTAATATAGAGTTTATGAATAATAAAAAATCTATAATGACAGTATTTAGAATAGCAGTTGTAGGGTTTGTATTATTTGGTTCTGTAGCAAAGATAGATATAGTATGGAATTTAGCAGATGTATTTATGGGATTAATGGCTGTAATAAACTTAATTGCCATAGCTCTATTAGGTAAATATGCATTTCTAGCGCTTAAAGATTATGAAGCACAACGAAAATCAGGTATAGAAGATCCAATATTTAATGCAAAAAATATAAAAGGTCTTGAAAATTTATCTGGATGGGAATCTGAAAAAGATGAGATAATAGCATAATTTAAATAAAAAGGACTATTTCGAGTAGAATAATCAATCTACACGAAATAGTCCTTTTATAGTTTGGGTTCAAAGTTTTCAAGATAATTACAAAATGATTTGAATTTTAATATTTTTTATTTTATTTAAATTTCTAAGGTCTATAAATGTATCGCTATATTTATGTTTTATAAATTCCATATCATATAATTACACTTTATAAATCCCGATTTATAATTATATATATAAGGATCATATTTCGAGAAATTTGATTCAAAATATTTGATTTTAGCATAACAAAGTTTATATATATGAAATAGAAGGGTGAGGTAGAATGTTTTATAGCAAACTTATGAGAAAAGTATTTAACTTTAAAATATTTAGTATGGTTGAACTCCCAAATCAAATCATCATTAAGTACTAAAGAATATTTATTAATAAGATTTTGCTTATCCTTATTTAAATCATTAATATAGTTGTACATAATTTAATACCTCCAAGGTTTATAGATACTATTAATAAAAGTATATTTTATATAGTTTATGCATATCTAAGATAAATTTTAAAATAGAAATTTACTATAAGTAGAATAAAAGATATAAATAAAAGCTATAGAGCAAATTTTATGATATTATATATGAATAAAAGATAAAAAAAGCGATTATAATTAAAACAAACGTAAGTTCGGAGAGGTGGATAAAAATATGAACACTAAACCTTTAGATATATTAGTTAAATATTACGGATATACTAGCTTTAGAAAAGGTCAAGAAGATATTATAAGCTCAATAATAAATAAAAAAGATGTACTTGCTATTATGCCAACAGGTGGTGGAAAATCTATATGTTATCAAGTTCCTGCACTTTGCCTAGATGGTATAACATTAGTAATATCACCATTGATATCTCTTATGAAAGACCAAGTTGATGCATTAAATATCATGGGAATTGATGCAGCCTATATAAATAGTTCTCTTAGTAGTACTGAATTTAATGAAGTGATAAATAATATAAAAGATGATAAATATAAGATAATTTATGTTGCACCAGAAAGGTTAGATAGTTATGAATTCAATAGTATAATAAAAGAGAAAAATATAAGTCAAATAGCAATAGATGAGGCTCATTGTGTATCTAGTTGGGGACATGATTTTAGAGTAAGTTATACAAAAATACATCATTTTATAGATACTCTTTACAATAGACCAGTTGTAACAGCTTTTACTGCAACTGCATCTCAAGAAGTTAGAGAAGATATAATAAATAGTCTAAAACTAAGAGAACCAGATGTATATATAACTGGATTTAATAGAGAAAATTTATTTATAAATATAGTAAAATCATCAAGTAAAAATAAATATATAATTGACTATTTAGAGAATCATAATAATGAAAGTGGAATAATATACGTTGCAACAAGAAAAGATGTAGAGAAAATATATGAAGGATTAAAAAAGAGAGGATATTTAGTATCTAAATATCATGCAGGACTTTCTAAAGAAGAAAGAAAGCAAAATCAAGAAGATTTTATAAATGATAAAATTAATATAATGATAGCGACTAATGCATTTGGTATGGGAATAGATAAATCAAATATAAGATGGGTTATACATTATAATATGCCTCAAAGTATAGAGAACTATTACCAAGAAATAGGAAGAGCGGGTAGAGATGGTGAAGCAAGTGAGTGTATACTTTTATTTTCTCCAGGAGATATATACATTCAGCAATATTTAATTGATATAAGTGTAGAAAATACTAAGAGAAAATTAGTACAACATGAAAAATTACAGCATATGAAAGATTTGATATATTCTAACCATTGTTATAGAAAAGGTGTATTAGCCTATTTTGGAGAGGATTCTAATGATAGATGTGATAATTGTAGTAACTGTCTAAGTGAAGGTGAAGTTATAGATAAAACCTTAGATGCTCAAAAAGTTATATCGTGTGTTTATAGGATGAAACGAAGTTTTGGTATTAATGTAATAGTTGATGTACTTAGAGGGTCTAAAAATAAAAAAATATTAGATTTAGGATTTAATGAGTTATCTACTTATGGAATAATGAGAGATTATTCTAGTGATAATTTGAAAATTTTTATAAATACGTTAGTATCTCATGGATATTTAGATCTAGTTAAAAATATAGGGTATAATGGTACTTTTCCTACTGTAAAATTAAATGAACTATCAACTAAAGTATTAAAAGGCGATATTGAAGTAAAATTCAGAGAAGTTGTAGTTAGTAAAGCATTAAATACAAATAATGAATTATATGAAATGCTAAAATCATTAAGATATAATATAGCAATAGAAGAAAATATAGCTCCATACATGGTATTTGGAGATAGTGTATTAAAAGAAATGTCATCAATGTATACTACAAACAAAGAAGAAATATTAAAAATTTCTGGAGTAGGAGAAATTAAATATGAGAAATATGGTAATAAATTTATAGAGCTCATAGAAGGATATATAACTGAGAAAAATATAAATAAGGAAACTAATATAGATATATTATCTAATAAAGATGATGAAGAATTTTTCTTTGTAAAAACAGATGAAAATTTATATAAAAAATTAAAAGAATTAAGAGAAGAATATGCTAAAAAAGAAAATACATTGCCGTATCGAGTTTTAGGTAATAATACGTTAAAAGAAATAAGTGGTAGATACCCAGTAAATAATGAACAGCTTGAAGATATATCAGGAATTGGTCCTATAAAAATAGAAAAATATGGTGAGGATATAATATCTTTAGTTAAATATTATATATTAGATAATAATATAAATGTGAATTGGATATATAGAAAAAAATTAAAAGTTGTTATAGATGGTGAAAGTAGAAAAAATAATGAAATAGCTTTGGATTTGTTAAATCAAGGTAAAAATATTAATAATATAAGTGAAGATCTAGAAACTTCCATATCAACTATTTTAGGATATGTATACGATTATGTTAAAGAAAATAAGAGTATACAGTTTAATTTGAATCTAAAAGAATTTTATACTGAAGAAGAAAAGGAAATTATATTAAGTGCATGTAATGTATTTGGAAGAGAAAAGATAAGTTTAATAAAGAAAAATCTTCCTAATTATATAAAATATGAATCTATAAGAGCGATTATTCTTGAAGAATATTTAGAGAACACAAATAAAAAGGAATTAATTTTTGAGTAAATAAATAATTAAAATAAAAATAAGCCCTGTATAAGGGTTTATTTTTATTTATAGCAAATACTTAATTATGAAGTTATCATGAATTTTAGTCCTGTTTAGTTTACTTTATATAATAAATAATGATAAAATTAATCAAGTAAAATAGATAATAATTAGGAGTGTAGATTATGGGACTACTAGAGTTTGATTTTATAGAAGAATCAATAGATATGTTAACATCTATGAGTTCAACATTAGAGTTAATAGGAGATGAGCTAGAGGAGTTCTTCGAAGAGATTTTAAATCTTAAAAAAGAAGAATATATAAATGTAAAGTCTAGAGTAAAATCAGAGAGCAGTTTAAGAGAAAAGATTATTAGAAATAGATATTTAAAAAAATATAATGAAGCAGAAAATCTTATTCACAATTTATCTGACTTAATTGGAGTAAGAATAGAATGTAGATTTATAGAAGATGAAAATAAGATATATAGGGTTTTAAGAAGATATTTTAATAAAACTGATGATAGAATTTATTATTATAATAAACAAAATCCTAATATAACTTTAAAGTTAAGTGAGAAACAACCTAAAAAACAAAAGAATGGATTTGAGATATATAGAATTGATGGGAAATTTAAATATTTAGATAGGCAAATAAAATTTGAACTTCAGATAAAATCTCTGGTAAATATATTCTGGAGCGAGATTGAACATAAGGTTATTTATAAAAATAATACATATTTATTAGGAGATAGCTTCTTAAAAGATATGATGATATCTATTAAAAATAACCTTACAATGATTGATAATCAATTATTAAACATATATAAAAACTTTAATACAGTTGGCTTAGATCACTCATCTAGTAAAAAGAAAGAATTAGAGAAAGTGTTAGCTAAAATGGCTCATGATACTTTTTCTATGAAAATGAAAGAAAGTATTGGATTTGTTGTAGATTTTAAAAAACCTTGTGAAACTATATTAAATTATTCATTTAACAAAAATATAGATGAAGTAGATGATGGCTTATTTGGAGACCTAATGATTAATGGATTAACGAGAATAAATGATATATCAAAAAAAGATATTGACTTTAATCAACCAATTGTTTTTGATCAACCACCGCTTTTAGAAGATGAATTTTGTAAGGACCTTGGAGATTATATAGTAGATAAATTAAATAGTGAATTTGCATGGAATTTATTCTTTAGAATATTATTTGAAATAGAGCCATATAACAATAAACAGGACTTTGAAAGTTTTATAAAATTTATAAAGCAAAAAGTTATTTCTAATGAAAGTAAAGAAATAATTATGAATAATTTTGAATTTGGTGGAGATGTAATAATAAAAGATTTATATTTATGCATATGTAAGATACTTATTGAAGTTGATAGTGTTGAAACTATGTACGATTATAATTTGGAGAAAATCAACTTTATCATAGGAGAGTCAATAAGTAGTATTTGTAGAGACTATGGAAGTTATAATGACTATTTACAAAATAAGGATAACATATTAAATAAGGTGAAAATAAAAATCGATAAAATATTTAGCTAGATAGCAGGTGATTATTATAAAAAAGACAGGTGTAATTTTAGCTGGTGGAAAAAGTAGTCGCATGGGTGAGAATAAAGCATTAATGTATATTGAAGGTAAAACTTTTATAGAAAAGGCAATAGATGCATTTAGTAATTTTGAAGAAGTGATAATTATTGCAAATGATACTAATTTGTACTCAAAATATAATTTTAAAATATATGAAGACATTATAAAAGATATAGGCCCAATAGGGGGAATTTATACAGCACTAAATTATGCCAAATATGATATTGTTGTACTTGCATGTGATATGCCTTTTATTGATAATAGTGTGGTAGATAAAATTGGATTAAGTATGAAAAATAAATCCATTATTTCTATTTCTAACAATAGAATTCAACCATTATGCTCTGGATACAAAAAAGATATAATTAGTAAAGTTAAAGAATGTATAGATAATAATAATTACAAATTGCTTAAACTTATAGACAGTATAGAAAAAGAATATATAAACTTTGATGAAGCTAAAATTTTCTTAAATATTAATACTAAAGTTGAATATAATGAAAATATAAATATTTAATCTAAAGAATTGTATAGAAGTTATCAGTGATGATTTTTATACGATTCTTTTATTTTAAATAGGATTGATTTACGTCTAAAATAAAATTATAATCTTTATAAATAATATTTAAAATTATAGAACTAAAGGGGATGAAATTACATGCTAGTAGTTACAACCGATTTAATACCAGGAAAAGAAATTAAAGAAGTATTAGGTTTTGTATCAGATAGTACAGTTAGAAGTAAAAATATAGGTAAAGATATAGGAGCTAGCTTTAAGACGTTAGTTGGTGGAGAGATAGTATCATATAATGAAATGATGACAGAAGCTAGACAAATTGCTATAGGTAGAATGGTAGAAAAAGCAGAACAGATGGGAGCTAATGCAATTGTTGGAATGAGGTTAGGTTCATCAGCAGTTATGCAAGGAGCTTCAGAAGTTATAGCTTACGGAACTGCTGTAATTATAGAATAATTTATTTGGAGGTAATTTTAATTGGATTTTCTAATTGCTAACTTTATTGCTTTTATGTATTTAGGTGGAGTGTCTATTGCATTTATTGGAGCAGTAGTTTTACTTATTGTAAAGGTTAGAGAAAGAATTAAAGAAAAAAAGAATGAAGATTTAAATAAATATAAAAAATATTAAAATAAAAAGTATGTATTAATAAGCTTTATAAGTTTATATTGATACATACTTTTTTATTTTAAAAATACGAAATATTTTTAAAAAATAAATTTTAATATATGTCATTCACATATGAAAAAATGTCGATCTATTGTATAATGTTGAATAAGATAACTTATTTAAGCAGGAGGACTAAATGGACAATATTATTTTAATCAGAGGTGCAGGAGATTTAGCATCTGCTGTTATTCATAAACTACATATGTGTGGATTTAAGATAGTAGCACTTGAGATAGAAAAACCTCTAGCAATAAGAAGAAATGTAGCATTTAGTGAAGCTATATATAATGGCGAGGTAGAGGTAGAAGGTGTTTATTGTAAACTGTGTAATAGTATTAGTGAAATAAAAGATACATTAAAAGATAATAAAGTCGCTTTATATATAGATCCTAAGGGGGAGTGTATAAACCAAATAAAACCTAAAGTTGTAGTTGATTGTATATTGGCAAAGAAAAATACTGGAACCAAAAAGGATATGGCTGATTTAACTATAGGACTAGGACCTGGATTTTATGCAGGAGAAAATATAGATATAGCAATTGAAACAATGAGAGGTCACAACTTAGGTAGGGTAATTAGAAATGGAAGAACAATTGAAAATACAGGTATACCAGGTGAAATTAATGGAGTATCAAAGGATAGAGTGGTATACTCTCAAGTTCAAGGAACAATTTATACTTATTGTGAAATCGGTGATATAGTAGAAAAAGGTGATATAGTAGCTCATATAAATGATGATGATGGTAATAAGCATGAAGTTATAGCTAGTATAAGTGGAGTTCTAAGAGGTATTATACGAAGTGGATCTTACGTAAAAAGTAATTTAAAAATTTTAGACATAGATCCTAGAATAGATGAGGTTAAAAACTCATTTACAATATCTGATAAAGGTCGCAATATAGCAGGCGGAGTATTAGAAGCTATTTTATCTAATAAAATAGTTCCAAAGTATTAGGAGGAAAATATGCATGAAATAATTCTATCAAAAATAAATAATGAAGTTAAGTTAGGTAATAAAGTAGCATTAGCTATAATTACAGATGTACAAGGATCGAGCCCTGGAAAACAAGGAGCAACACTTGCATATTTCTCCAACGGAAGTACAATTGGAACTGTTGGGGGAGGTATTTTAGAACATGAAATTATAAATAAATGCAAAGTATGTTTAAAAAGTGGAGAAGATGCCAACTTTATCCATTCGTTGATAAAGTCGTCAGAAGAGACACCAATGGAATGTGGTGGAAATGTAAAAGGATATATAAAAGTATTTAAGCCTAAACCAAGATTAATTATAATTGGAGGAGGACATGTTGGATATTCATTATATGAGATTTCAAATACTTTAGATTTTTATACAATAATAGTAGATGATAGAGAAGAATTTGCAAATAAAGAAAGATTTAAAAAAGCAGACGAAGTTTATAGTGGTAGTATAAAGAATATACTTAACAATATAAAAATAGATGAAAATACTTATATAGTTATAGCTACAAGAGGATATGAAAAGGATATAGAAGCTCTAAGAGAAATAATTAATAAAAATGCTTCTTATATAGGAATGATAGGAAGTTTAAAAAAATGGACAACACTGAAAAAAACTTTAATAGAAGAAGGAATAGATGAAAATTTATTAAATTCTGTTTATGCACCAGTTGGTCTTAACATATCATCAAATGATGTAAATGAAATCGCATTTGGAATAATGGCAGAGTTACTACTAGTTAAAAATAATGGGAATTTAGAACATAGGAAATATAAAAAATGTAAATAAAGGTTAAATTTAGAAGATATATGAGATATTTTAATATATAATAAAATTATAAAGAGGTGATTTTATGTTTAAGGTAGCAATTATAACATTAAGCGATAAAGGATATGAAGGTAAGAGAGAAGATATAACAGGTGAGAAAATTAAAGAATATATAGAGGATACAGGTCTATATAAAGTTGTACATTATACATTAATAAAAGATGATAAAGATATGTTAGCTAATGAACTTATTGATATATGTGATAATAATAAGGCAGACTTAGTATTAACTAATGGAGGTACAGGATTTTCAAAAAGAGATATAACGCCAGAAGGGACTAAGGAAGTTGTAGAAAGAGAAATACCAGGAATTAGTGAATACATGAGAATGATGTCATCTCATATAACTAAAAAAGCTATATTAAGTAGGGGTGTGAGTGGTATAAGAAAAAATACTATAATAATAAATTTACCAGGAAGTCCAAAAGGTGCTATAGAAAATTTAAGCTTTGTCATTGATGAATTAGGCCATGGAATAGAAATTTTAAGAGGAGATGCTAGTGAGTGTGCAACTACTATTAAAGATAATTAATAAAGAGGAAAAGCAATGATAGATAAATATGGAAGAAATATAGATTATCTTAGGATATCACTTACTGATAAGTGTAACCTAAGATGTATTTATTGTATGCCATCTGATGTGAACCATAAAGATGGGTATATAAATAACAGTTTGAGCGTAGATGAATATAAGTTTGTAATAAAATCAATGGCAAATGTAGGAATTAAAAAATTAAGATTTACAGGTGGAGAGCCTACTTTGTATCCTGGACTAAATGAATTAATTAGGTTCGCTAAGAATGAATGTAATATAAATGATATAGCTATAACTACAAATGGTATAAATCTTGGCAAAATAGTATCTCAGTTAAAGATAAGTGGATTAAATAAGGTAAACATAAGTTTAGACTCTTTAAAAGAATACAAGTACAAGTCTATTACTAGAGGTGGAGATTTAAAAGTGGTTCTAGAAAGTATAAACACTTGTCTAAGAGAAGGTATAAAAGTAAAAATAAACTGTGTAGCTATAAAAGGGTTTAATGATGATGAAGTATATGATTTTATAGAGTTAACTAAATATAATCCAATAGATGTAAGATTTATAGAACTAATGCCTATAGGAGAAGCAAAAAACATATATGAAAGTGGATATATGAATGTAAATGAAATTATTAACACAGTTGATAGCTTAAATAAGATAGAGTGTGAACAAGGCTCTCCTGCTAAATATTATAAATATAATAATTCAAAAGGTAGGGTAGGAATAATAACTCCACTTAGCTGTAGTTTCTGCAAGGAATGTAATAGGATAAGAGTTACATATGATGGTAGAATTAAATTATGTCTTCATTCAAAAGAAGAGATAGATATAAAAGATTATCTTAATAAGCCACTAATATTTAGAGAAGTTTTAAAGGATATAATTCTATCAAAGCCAGAAAAACATGAATTAATTGAAAAGAAAAGTAGTAAAACAAATAGAAAAATGTATCAAATAGGAGGGTAAATATGTTAACTCATATAAATGAAAAGGGCTATGCAAAAATGGTTGATATAAGTGATAAAGATAATACTGTAAGAGTAGCTACAGCAAGTGCAACTATTACAATGAGTGAAGAAGCATTATATAAAATAAAAAACGGGCAAATAAAAAAAGGGGATGTACTTTCTGTAGCACAAGTAGCAGGGATAATGGGCGCAAAAAATACATCTAATAATATACCTATGTGTCATCAAATTAATTTAGTTGGTTGTGATTTAGATTTTGAAATTCAAGAAGAAAACTCTTTAATAAAAATATATGCAACTTGTAAAAGCTTAGGTAAAACTGGTGTGGAGATGGAAGCTTTAAATGCTTGTTCTATAGCAGCTTTAACAATATATGATATGTGTAAGGCAGTTGACAAAAGAATGGTAATAAGTGATATACATTTAATAGAGAAAACAGGTGGAAAATCAGGAGATTTTAAATTTTAATAAGTCTGAAGAAATTAATCTTAAAATAGTATAAAAAGTAGGATAAATTATAAATAATATAGAACTTAAAATTAAAAATAAAAGGAGTATCTGAGTTATATTTTACACAATAGTAAATAACAGACACTCCTTTATTTTATATTAATGAAGTAATTACATTGATGTGCTTAATATAAAGTTTAATAAAAATAAACCTGTTAATATATACATTGCAGGAGAAACTTTCTTGTATTGATTAGAAGCTATATTCAGTATAGTGTAAATTATAAATCCTGAAGCTATACCATTTACTATATTATAAGTAAGAGGTATAACTGTAATAATAATAGCTATAGATATTGTTTCTATAATATCTCCTTTTTCTAAATCAAAGAAAGTTTGAATCATAAGTATACCTATAAAAATAAGTACGGAACTTATAACACTGTTTGGTATAAGCTTTAATACTGGTATTAAAAATAAGGATAATAAAAATAATATTCCAGATGTTAAAGCTGATACTTTGCCTTTCCCTCCAGAGCTTATACCAGAAAAGTTTTCTGCAGCAACTATAGTTGGGCTTGTACCAAATACACCAGCAATCATGTTTGAAATACCAGCTAAAGCAAATGTCCTTTGGAAGCTTTCTTCCTTATTTAAAGTTCCTAACATTCCATATAAAATACCCATATTTTCAAATACTATAACCACAGTTATTGATAATACAGCCATAAAAAATGGTACTGTAAATATATCTCTAAATGATAAATTTAAAAATACATTTTTAAACTCGTTTATATTGAAAGCAGTAAAATCTAAATTATCTAATGAAGTTATATTCATAATTATGGCTAATGCTGTTCCAATAAGAATACTTATAAGTATACCGCCACTAACTTTTCTCAAATCTAGTATGAATATTATAAGTAAAGTTATTAAAGTTAAGATAACTTCTTTACTACCTAAGTTTCCAAGACCTACTAAGGTATTTTCATTACTAATTACAAGTCCACTTTTTTGAAGACCTATGAATAAAATTAAGAAACCTACACCAGCGGTTATTGCATGTTTTAAATTATTTGGTATTGATTTCATAAGTATTGGTGTTATTTTAGTACTTGCAATTATAGTGAAAATTATGCCACTTACAAATACTGCAGCTAAGGCAGATTGCCAGCTAAGTCCCATTGAATTTACAATTGTGTAAGTAAATAGTGAGTTAATACCCATTCCAGGTACTACTATAAATGGTGTGTTTGAAACTAGCCCCATTAAAAATGTTGAGACTGCACAAGTAAATATAGTTGCTATCATAGCAGCATCTGAACTGATACCAGCATCTGATAGTATGAGAGCATTAGTCATTATGATATAAGCACTTGATATAAAAGTCGTCATACCAGCTAATACCTCTGTTTTGATATTGTTTTGTTGAAGTGTTAATGTTTGTTGATTCATGCCTCTTTCCTTTTTATTGTGTATCCCTCGCCCTCCCACATATGAAATATGCCTATATATAGTATCATTAAAAAATTTAATTGTCTAGTAAATAATAATTTATTTTTGTATAATTATAAGAATGAAAGAGTGGTGATTAAATGGATATTAATATAATAAAAAATATAATAGAATTTAATAGTGATAGAACTAGATATAATAGTGGTTTTACATCATATAAAAGAAATTTAGTAAGAGATAGTTATTCAAAAGAAGATGAAGGAATATTTACTTTTTATGGAACTGTCTTAGATGAGTATTCAAATAAAAGTTATACTAGTATTATAATGATTAATAGCAAGACTAGAGCGATTTTAAACTATAGCTGTGACTGTAAAGATTTTATTTCAAGAGATAGTCAACCTAAAATCTGTTCGCACATAGTAGCAACAGTGTTGAGTGGCACTGATAGTTTAAATAAAAAAGAAGATTTTGCATATAAAGAAAATATTGATAATATAATAGATCCAAGTTTGACATTTAATACAAGTCAGTCTAGAGGTGGTTATATAGGTGTAGATTTAGATATAGATGGAATAAATAAAAATGAATATAGAAGAATTTTTAATTCATATAAAGAAAATAAAAAACTACACAGGTTATCTACGGGGAGTTATTTAGATTTAAAAAATAAAGACTTGATAAATGTATTTAAAATTATAGATACATTAGGTATATATATTGACTTTGATAATATGAAAATACCAAATAATAAGTCAATGTATCTAGAAAATGTAATAGAGAAAGAAAATATAGATTTTGTAGTTGGAAAGAATTATATAACTAATATTTCTAAACGATACAAAAAAGTATCTAAGTTTAAACATGAAATTCCAATTAATTTAAATGCAAAATTAAGAGATTATCAAATTAAAGGTTTCGATTATTTAAATACTTTATCAGACTATGAATTTGGAGGAATTTTAGCTGATGAAATGGGTCTGGGTAAAACATTACAAGCAATATCGTTTTTACTTTATAAGAAGGAAAAAAAGAGTATTGTTATTACTCCAACTGCGTTAATACATAATTGGAAAAATGAATTTGAAAAGTTTGCACCAAGTTTAAATATAGGATTGGCTCATGGAAATAAGGCAGAAAGAGAAAAAATAATAAGTAGGGCTAATGACTATGATATAGTACTTACAACTTATAATACTTATAGAAATGATCAAGAGCAATATAAAGGTATTAAATTTGATTATTGTTTTATAGACGAAGCTCAAAATATAAAAAATCCAGATTCTATAATTTCTAAAACTATAAAAGGTGTAAATGCAAAAATTAAGTTTGCTCTTACAGGTACTCCAATAGAAAATAATCTAATAGAGTTATGGTCTATATTTGATTTCATAATGCCTAATTATCTTTATTCTAAAGAAAGATTTAAAAATATATTTGTAAATGATGAAAAAAATAGAGAAGAGCTAAAAAGAATGATACAACCTTTTATATTAAGAAGAACTAAAACTGAAGTTATAAAAGAATTGCCAGATAAGATAGAACATAAGTATTATATTGAATTAGAAAAAGAACATAAAAGAGCTTATATAGGATTTGTAAAGCTAATAAAGAATAAGATAAAAGAAATTAGCAATGATAATATATCTATATTTTCTTATTTAACAAAGCTTAGACAGTTAGTATTGGCACCAGAAATTATGGTTAAAAATTATAAAGGCAAGAATTCTAAGATTGATATATTATTTAATATAATAGATGAAAATAAAGATAGAAAAATACTTGTATTTTCTCAGTTTACTAAGGTTTTAAATTTAATAGAAGACAAATTAAATGAAAAAAATATATCATATAGCTACTTAGATGGAAAAACTAATGCGAAAGATAGAATAAGATTAGTTGATGAGTTTAATGCAAATGAGAATATTAAAATATTTTTAATATCATTAAAAGCCGGTGGAACAGGACTTAACTTAACAAGTGCATCTATGGTAATACATTTTGATCCTTGGTGGAACCCTTCTGTTGAAAATCAAGCTAGTGATAGGGCACATAGAATTGGTCAAAAAAATGTTGTAGATGTAGTTAAACTAATAGCAAAAGATACTGTTGAAGAGAGAGTTGTTGGCCTTCAAGAAAGTAAAAAAGATTTAATTGATAACGTTATAGATAATAATTTAGAAGATAGTAGTATTCTTAAGAACTTATCAAAAGATAATTTAATAGATTTATTCATGTAATTCTGATAATATACAAAGTAAGTATATTAAAATGGAGGGAAAAATGGAGAATATAAAGGGGATTATATTTGATATGGATGGAGTACTCATAGATACAGAAAAAATATCATTTGAATGCTGGGTTAAAGCATTTAAAAAGTATGGGTATAACTATAATATGGATGTACATACATCAATTATTGGAAGAAATAATGAAAGTATAAGAAATGTACTGGGACAAACTTATGGTATAGAATTTCCGTTAGATGATATTTATGAATGTAGAACTAAATATATGAATGAATATTTAGAATTAAATGGAACACCATCTAAATTAGGAGTACATGAATTACTAAGATTTTTGAAAGAAAATGAATATAAGATTGCATTAGCAACATCAACTAATAGGAAAAGAGCTATTAAGAGATTAGAAAGTGCAGGAATAGAAAATGTTTTTGATGGTATTATATGTGGAGATGAAGTAGAAAATTCTAAGCCAAATCCAGAAATATTTTTAAAAGCTGCGAAAAAATTAGGGCTTAGACCAGAAGAATGTATGGTTGTAGAAGATTCACCAGCTGGAATAGAAGCAGGATATAATGGAGGCATGACCGTAATACATGTTCCAGATATGATAGAACCTAGTGAAGAAATGAAAATGAAATCTTCATATATATTTGAAAATTTATTTATGGTAAAACAGTACTTAGAAGAATATAAGCAAAACGCGTATACTGTATAAAAATTTTGTAATTATAGTAAGTATAAAATATTTCTTCCTTAAAAATAAAAGTAATTAATTGAATATTGTCTATCTTACATTATAAAAGAACAAAAAGAACAAATTAATTTGTTCTTTTTTGTTTTTATAAATTATAATCTATATAATATAAAAAACGATGATAAAATTCAGTATTTATTATATAATAAAAAAGAATATTAATCGGAGGTAGTATAAATTATGAATAAAGCAGATAAAATTTTTAAAGATACAATGAGAACAATATTAGCAGAAGGTACTAAAGATAAAGGACCAAGACCGTACTATCCATCAGATCATGCACCAGCTCATAGTACTTTTATAACTCATCAAGTACATACTTATGATATAGATAAAGGTGAATTACCAATAATAACACTAAGACCAATTGCTATAAAAAATGCAATAAAAGAAATACTTTGGATATACCAAGATCAAACTAGTAGTCTAGATATATTAAAAAATAAGTATAATATACATTGGTGGGACGAATGGGAAAGTAAAGACAGACCTGGAACTATTGGCCAAAGATATGGAGCAACAGTTAAAAAGTATAACCTTATGAATAATCTTTTAGAAGGAATAAAAAAGGATCCTTATGGAAGAAGACATATAATGAACTTATGGCAAGAAGAAGATTTTAAAGAAACTGACGGATTAAAGCCTTGTGCATATGAAACAATATGGACTGTTAGAGGTGACTATTTAGACATGTCATTAACTCAAAGAAGTTCTGATTTTATAGTTGCAGGTCATATTAATGGAATGCAGTACACAGCCTTATTAATGATGGTAGCTAGACATTGTGGTCTAAAGCCAGGTAAATTTACTCATTATATAATAAATCTTCATTTATATGATAGACATGAAGAAAATGCAAAAATAATGTTAGAAAGAGAACCTATTAACTGTCAACCAAAGTTAATATTAAATCCAGAAAAAACTGATTTTTACTCATTCACAATAGATGACTTTGAATTAGTTGGATATGAGAGTGTTAAACCTCAGTTAAAATTTGAATTAGCAATATAAAGAGAGGTAGACATGATAAAAATTATAGTAGCAGTAGATAAAAATGGTGCAATAGGAAGAGATAATGACCTTTTATTTCATATAAAAGATGATTTAAAAAACTTTAAAAAATTAACATCAGGAAATATAGTAGTAATGGGAAGAAATACATGGGAATCACTACCAGTAAGGCCTTTACCAAATAGAGAAAATATAGTACTTACAACTTCAGGAAAATCTTATGAAGGTGCTAAAGTATTTACTAATTTTGATGAATTAAAAAATTATTTAGATAATGAAGATAGAGATGTATATATAATAGGAGGTGCATCTATCTACAATCAAATACTAGATAAGAATATTGCAGACGAAGCACATGTAACATTTGTAAATGAGATAGTTAAGGATGCAGATACTTTTATATCAATAGATAAATTAAAAGAACTATTTCCTAATGAAAGTTATATAACAACTTTCGAAGAAGATAATATAAGTGCAGATTATATAGTCCTTTCTAAGTAAATAATATAGGGTGGCTTTGTAGCTACCCTATATTTATATATAAAATCAAGTGTTTTAGGAGATGAGTATGATTAAGAAATTATTAAAAATCCCTATTATATTCTGTTTATTATTACTTTTTGTGTATAAAGATGTTTATGCATATGATGATAATATTCAGTTTAATAGCATAACGACGATAGACGGTTTATCTCAATCAACGGCAGAGTCAATATACCAAGACAGTAAAGGATATATATGGATAGGTACTAATGATGGTCTTAATAGATATGATGGATATAATTTTAAAGTATATAAATATGGAAAAGATTCAAAGACAAGCATAGCGAGTAATTATATTTTTTCTATAAAAGAAGATTTAGATGGAAATATATGGGTTGGAACTATATCTGGAGTAAGTAAAATAAGTAATAAAGATAACACAATTACTAATTATTATGAAGGAAAAGATAATGGTAATTTATCAAGTAATAATGGAGCGGATATATTAGTAACTGATGATGGAAGGGTGTTAGTTGGAACTGAAAATGGATTAAATTTATATAACCCCAAAACAGATAGTTTTGATAGAATACTTGATGATGAAGATACATTAACATGTCAAGATATATACAGTTTGGCTCAAGATGAGAATAAAGATATATGGATAGGAACATATTTTGGTTTAAATAAGATTGATGTAAGTGAAAAAACAATACAAAAATTTTACAGCACAGAAGATGAAAACTCTATAAGTGAAAATTGTATTTATAAAGTATATAGTGATAGAAATGGATATGTATGGGTAGGAACAGAAAGTAAAGGATTAAATAAAATAAATATAAATACAAATGAAATAACTGTATATCAAAATGTTGAAGGTGATGAAACATCTCTTCAAGGCGGTTACGTTACAAATATATTAAGAGATAAAAGTGGAGCTATATGGGTATGTACAGATGAAGGATTATCAAAATATATAGAAGAAAGTGACAGCTTCATAACTTATCAAAATAAGTTATATGATAGATATAGTTTATTAAATAATCAAACATTTGGAATACTGGAAGATAATAATGGACTGATTTGGGTCGGTACTTACTCAGGAATAAATATATTTGACCCTAATAATAAGGTAGAACATTATAAAAATTCAATAGACAATGATAAATCATTAAATGATAATGTAATTCACGGATTATATGAAGATAATGATGGATATCTATGGGGAGGTACAAAATCTGGTGGAATAAATATAATATCTAGAAATAATAGAGATGTTATTAAAGTCATTGATCAAGAAGATGGTTTATCAGATAGTAGCATAAATTTTATAGTTGGAGAAGACGATTATGTATGGGTAGCTACTAGAAATGGGCTAAATAGAATTGATAAGCAAGATTACTCTATAAAAAAATATAGTGAAGATAATGGGTTACTAAATAATAATATAAAAGTGCTAATGTTAGATAGTAAAGGATATTTATGGATAGGCTCACCTAGTGGAGTTAATATATTAGATACAAAAACTGAAAAAATAATAAGTTTAAATGATAAATTTGAAAAATATGGTATAGAAGATAATTATGTCAAATCTATATATGAGTTAAGAGATGGAAGTTATTTAATTGGAACATTTAAACAAGGTTATACTATAAGACTAGATATTAATAAAAATATAATAAATGTTTATAGAGAGAATAAAGAAGATATAGGATCAACAACTATATATGCTTTTTATGAAGATGATAATTACATCTGGATAGGAACTAGTTATGGTCTTAATAGAATAAATAAAGAAACTGAAGAATATAAAAAATATACAGAATTAGATGGTTTATGTAATGATAATATATATTCTATAATAGCTGATGATAATAATAACTTATGGATGAGTACTAATTATGGAATTTCTGTACTAAACCCTAAAAGTGAAAGATTTATTAATTATAGTATTATGGATGGGCTTCAAAGCAATGAGTTTAATGCAGGTGCTTATTATAAAAATAAAGGCGGAGAAATAATGTTTGGTGGGATTAATGGATTTAATACATTTAATCCAAAAGATATGAAAAAAGGAAATAGTAATACAAAAGTTGTTTTTGAAGAATTTGAAGTAGATGGAAAAAGTTATACAGATATAAGTAATATGAAACTTTCTAATAATTCTAATTTAACTATAAAATTCTTTTTCCCAGACTATACTGATACTAATAATACTAAATATTTTTATAAAATAGACGGGATAGATGAAAAATGGAGTTTATCAGATGGAAATAAAATAATATATAGAAATTTAAACTATGGAGAATATACTTTTAAGATAAGGGCAGTAGATCATAATGGTGTAATTAGTGATGAATCTAATTTTACATTTTATGTAAAACCTCATATATTATTTAGTCCTATTGCCTATATAATTTATACAATATTAATAATAGTTGTCATTTATATAAATAGAACAAAAAGTAAAAAGATTAGATAGATTGGTAAAAAATAGGACTATAGAATTGAATAATGAGATGAATAAAAATAAGGAATTGTTTGATAAAGTAATAAAGTTGGAACGTAATAAAAATAATTATTTTGTAAATTTATCTCATGAATTAAGAACGCCTTTAAATGTAATATCTAGTACGCAACAACTGTTATTAGAGTTTAATAAAAGGAAAAATGGAATAGAAAGAGATCGCTTAGATTACCATATAAATGTGATGAGAAATAACACTAAAAGGTTACTTAATCTTATAAATAATATAATAGATACATCTAAAGTAGAACATGGAAATTATCATATAGATTTAAGAGATGAGGATATAGTATATATAGTAGAAGAAGCAGCTCTAGATATGAAAGATTATATAGAAGCTAATAATATAGAATTAATTATAGATCCGCATATAGAAGAAAAAATTATAGAGTGTGATAGAAGAGAAATTGAAAGATGTATAATTAATTTAATTGATAATGCTAGAAAGTTTACACCACCAGGAGGAAAAATAGAAGTAAAAATATATGATTTAAAAGAAAAAATCAAGATAACAGTAAGAGATACTGGTAGTGGTATAGATGTAGATAATCAAAAATATATATTTGATAGATTTAATCAAGTTATAGATCACAGTTCTGAAAGTAAGGGAGAAAGCGGTTTAGGGCTTACTATAACTAAACATATTATAGATATGCATAATGGAGAGATTTTTGTAGAAAGTGAATTAAATAAAGGGAGTACTTTTACAATAATACTTCCAGTCAAAGTTAATAAAATATAACTTACGATAAATTATATTTTGTTAATATTTACAATTATATATAATTCTGATAAAATTAAATGTAAGAATAACTAAATCGGCGATGGAGTTCGCCTTAAAGTGCGAAAGCTAATGACTCCTACTCTCTAATTGAGGGTAGGAGTCTATTTTTTTGAAAATAGGAGGAGTGTATGTTTTTAATATTAAGTTTAGTAATAATAGGGTTTATAGCAAGTTTTAGTGGTCAAGTAGCTGAAAAATTAAAGCTACCATCACTTATAGGAATGATGATAGTTGGTATGTTAATAGGGCCATCATTTTTTGATTTTGTACCAAAAGAAGTCTTAAATTTATCGCCAACATTAAAAGATATTGCTTTAGTTACAGTTTTATTTATAGGAGGTCTTGGAATAAATATATCTCAAATAAAAAGGATAGGTAGACCAGCTTTACTTTTGAGTATACTACCAGCAACGTTAGAAGGATTTGCTGTAGCATATTTATCTATGATATTTTTAGATTTTACTTTTACACAAGGAGCTATCTTAGGTTTTATTATAGCTGCAGTTAGCCCTGCAGTATTAATACCATCTATGGTATCGTTGATAGAGAGAAAAATAGGTCAAGATAAAGCAATACCACAAATGCTATTAGTTGGTGCAAGTGCAGATGATACTATAGCGATAACTTTATTTACAACATTCTTAGGTATATATATTCAGAGTAATAGTGGTGAAAAAATATCAATATTTAATCAAATTATCAGTATACCATTAACAATTATATTTAGTTTATTTGTAGGATATATAGTTTTTAAATTAAGTAGGATATTAATAGAAAAGTCTAAAAATAAATATATAAAATCATTAATACCATTTGCTATATGTTTAATAATGAGACTTGTAGAAAAAAGTTTATATGTTGAGATATTTAATTCATTATTAACTGTTATGATTTATGGATTTTTTATAAGAAATTATACTAATGATAGTTCTCAAGTAATTTTAAATAGTATGAACTCTATTTGGAGAATAGGTAAATTATATTTATTTACTTTTGTTGGAATGGCAATTAATCCAAATGTAGTTGGAAAATACTTCTTTGGTGGAGTAGTTATTCTAAGTATTTCTCTATTTATAAGGTCAATAGGGGTATTATTAGCTCTTACAGGTACAAATCTAAATAAAAAAGAAAGAATATTTTGTATTATAGCTTATCTACCTAAAGCAACTGTGCAATCAGCTAAAGCTAATATACCTTTGCAAATGGGAGTAGTAGGTGGAGATATAATGCAGGCTATAGCAATATTAAGTGTGCTAATTACAGCACCTATAGGTGCTATTGGTATAAAGTTAACTAGTGATAAGTTATTGAGTTTAGAAAGTGAGAATATAGAAAAAGCTTTATCTTATTAAATATAGTCTATATGGTAAAATATTATAAAATACATTAAGATTGGATGATGAAATGAACAAGAAGACAAAGATACAAAAACCTAAAATTTTAAATAACCTGTATAAATATACAAGTGAAGAAGTTTTAGATAAAATATTTGATTACGAAACGGTAGAGGATGCATTAATTGATGATGATAAAATACATGATATAAGTGAAGTAAGTATTAGATTAAATGGCTGTGTATTTAGAAATGTAGTTTTTGAAAATTGTGATTTTAGAAAAATTGATATGGTAGATGTTATATTTGAAAATTGTGATTTATCTAATATAGATTTTTCAAACAGTGGAATATATAGAGTTGAATTTATAAATTGTAAATTAGTAGGAAGTTTATTTAATGATTGTATTTTAAAAAGTGTAGTTTTTAAAGAAACTATGGGAAGATATTTGAATTTAGCATTTTCAAAATTTAAAGGAATTAATATTATTAATTCGGATTTTAGTTATTCTGTCTTTCAAGAGGTCGAAAATGAAGGTATGTATCTAGAAAATTCAAATTTAATAAAAACTGTATTTACAGGAATATCCTTAAATGATGTAGATTTTACAACTAGTAATATAGATGGTATAGAATTAAGGCTAAAAGATGTTCAAGGAGGAGTTTTTTCTGTAGAACAAGCTTTAGACTTAACAAAATTAATGGGTATAGTTATAAGATAAAAAAATAAGTTATCTCTAAGTAAATGAGATAACTTATTTTTTTATAGTAAATATTATTATAATAATTTTATTGACAAAAATGATTTATAGTAATAAAATAGTTTGCATAGAAACTAATCGGTTTGCATAAGAACTAAGTTGGGAGGTCATAAAATGGGTAACATAATAAAAGCAAATAAAAAAACACTATTATTAGTAGCAGGATTAGTATGGTTAGTAGCAGGATTTAGAGTATTCACACTAGGTCAAATAGATGTAAATAACAATAATGCAAATATAATAATAATTTTAGGAATAGCTATAGTAGTTTATTATTTATTCTTTAACTTTATTTTTAGTAAGATGTTGAAAAAACATATTAAAAGAATTTTAAGTCACGAGTCAGAAAGAAGATGTATATTTGCCTTTTTTGATAAGAAAAGTTATATAATAATGGGATGTATGATGTTTTTTGGAATTACAATAAGAAGTTTAAATATATTTAATCCAGTTTATTTAGGCAGTTTTTATATGGGCCTTGGAGGTGCATTATTTACATCTGGTGTGCTTTTTTTAATAAATTGTTTTAACTTTGAAAATACTAAATTAAAATACAATAATTAATGATAGGGAGAGTACATTTAAGTGAAATACGATTCATTTGAAATAGCAATGTTGATAAAAGAAATATATGCAAGTACCATAGAGATTGTAAATGATAATTTAAAAGAAAGTAGTCTTACACATCAGCAAACTATGGTTATAAAGTTAATAGCTCATAAAGGAAAGATTACGATATCAGAATTATGTAAAGAGATGTCATTAGCAAAAGGAACCGTATCAGGTATAGTCAGTAGATTAGAAGCGGCTGATTATGTTAAAAAATTTAAACTAGAAAATGACAAAAGAAATACTTATATAGAGTTTTCAAATAAAGGATTAGAATACGCTAAAAACTTTAGACATGATATAAATAGGAGTTTTGATAAAATATTTGAAAATTTTACTGATGAAGAAGTAAAAGAAACGAAAGAAAGTTTAATTAAATTAAGAAATAAATTAAAAGGAGAATAAAAGATGAATAGTACTTTAATATTTGCAATAGTTACAATAACTTTAGCTTTAGTATTTTATACAATAGGTGTATTTGGAGAGAGAAGATCAAAGAGTCTTAATAAAACTCATTTAATTTTATTTTGGTTAGGATTAATATGTGATACAACAGGAACTATGATTATGAGTAAAATAGCTAAATCTGGAATGGCTATAGGTGATGTGGCAACTCAAACATTACATGGTTTAACAGGATTTTTAGCAATCGTATTAATGTTATTTCATGCACTTTGGGCAACTTATGTTTTAGTTAAGAATGATGAAAAAAGAAAAGCTACCTTCCACAAATTTAGTATAGTTGTTTGGGTTATATGGCTAGTACCATATGCAATAGGAATGATAATAGGAATGGGAAGATAGTATTAAAATTTTTATTAGGATGAAAATAATATTAACTTTAAATTGGCATAATATAAAATAATACTAACATTTTTTTTAGGAGATAATCATATGAGTAAGATAAAAAATAATGTTATATATGTATTAATTATATTATTGCTTTTAATGTCTGTAATTTTAAATATTTCTTTATCTAAAAATTTAAAAGATGTTTTTAATTATCAGTCTCAATGTTTGGTGAATGTAGCTGATTACAACTCTGATTTGAGTGAAGTCGTAAATGGAAGCAAAGAAAATGAAAGTAAAAACAAAGCTATTTATAATGCAAAAGAGCATTGGGATGATTTAAGAGGATTTATGATAAATTCTAGAAATTATACTTTAAATACAGTATTATTAAGAAAATACCTTAGTAAAGTAGATGGAACTATGATTAATATATCTGATAAATTAAATGCTATTTTACTTAAGGATGTAAATGATTTAAGTAATGAAGATAAAGATTTTTTAAACAAATTTATTAACTTAACTAGTAGTATACAAAAAGAAGGTAGCGATATGAGATCAAAAGTAAATTTCATGATACCAATATACACTAATTTTAAAGTAAGAGGAAATTTGAATAATATAGTAGACACAATTATAGGTTCTCAAATATAAAAAGTCTATCTGATACTATATTAATAATAAAAGTATCAGATAGACTTTTTATATTTGACTATGTTTTTTTAAAGATTTTATATAGTTTATATTGCTCAAAGACTGATATATTGGAAGTGATACAATTATACTTACAATTCCTTGTATGGAGTTTGATGGTATAGATGTTGATGAAACCGCAAAACTTCCTTCTAAAAATGCTCCAGCTATAAAGTATCCTAATACCATAATTATTGCACCTATAATAGTTGATGATACATTTTTAAAAATTGTATCACCTTTTTTTGCTAACATTCCAACTATATATCCTTCAAGTCCTTTTATAATAAATGTAAATAAAGCCCAATGTGTATAACCACTTAAAATGTCTGCAAAAGCGGAACCCATACCTCCAGCTAAAAATCCAGATATAGGGCCAAATAAAATTGAAGTAACAAATATAATTGAATCACCTATATTAACATAACCATGAGTTCCTGGAACAGGTATTTGTATAGCCATTGTAGATATGCAAACTAAGGCTATCATAAGTCCATTTAGTACTATTTTTTTTGTTTTATTGTTCATAATAACCTCCGAATTTATAAATAAATTTAATAACTTAATTATATTGAATTACAAAATAGAAAACAATAAATATTGTACTGATACAATTGTAAATTTAAAAATAAATATTATATAAGAATAAAAAATAAATATTTAAGGTTTACCAAAAAATAGGGTATAACTATAATATAAATATAGGAAAATATATATACAAAGAAAAATAGGAGGTAAAAATGGAATATAAAATAGGTAAATTATATAATGGTTTCATTTTAAAGAGTGAAGAATATATAGAAGAAGTTAATTCAAAAGCTAAAATATTTGAACATGAAAAAACAGGAGCAAGACTTTTACATATGGAAAATGATGATAGTAATAAAGTCTTTGCAATAGGATTTAAGACTCCTCCTAATGATAGTACTGGAGTTATGCATATATTAGAACATAGTGTGTTATGTGGATCAAGAAAATTCCCTACAAAAGAACCATTTGTAGAACTAGTAAAAGGATCTTTGAATACATTTTTAAATGCTATGACTTATCCTGATAAAACAATATATCCAATAGCAAGTCAAAATGATAAAGATTTCTTTAACTTAATGGATGTTTATTTAGATGCTGTATTTTTCCCTAATATATATAACACTAAGGAAATTTTAATGCAAGAAGGTTGGCATTATGATCTTGAGAATAAAGATGAGGATTTAACTTATAAAGGCGTAGTTTATAATGAAATGAAAGGGGCATTTTCTTCTCCAGAAGGTATACTTTTAAGAAGAATACAACAAACATTGTTCCCTGATAACACTTACTATAACGAGTCAGGAGGAGATCCTAAGAATATACCAGATTTAACTTACGAACAGTTTATAGATACTCATAAAAAGTACTATCATCCATCGAATAGCTATATTTTCTTATATGGAGATGGAAACTTAGAAAAACAACTGGAGTTTATAAATGATAATTACTTATCTAAATTTGATAAGATAGAAGTTGATGCAGATATAAAACCACAAGATGCTTATAATGAAATGAAAGAAGTAAATTACTCATACTCTATATCCATGGAAGATGATGATAAAGAAAAAACTTACTTAGCATTAAATTATGTAACAGGTAGGTCTACAGATGATGATGTTTATACAGGATTAAATATATTAGAATATTTATTATTAGAAACAGAAGGTGCACCACTTAAAAAAGCATTAATAGATGCAGAGATAGGAAAAGATGTATTTGGTAGTTTTGATAATGGGATATTACAACCAGTATTTAGTATAATCGTTAAAAATAGTGATATAGATAAAAAAGAAGAATTTAAAAGAATTGTATATGATACACTTAATGATCTTGTGAAAAACGGTATAGATAAAAAATTAATAGAAGGTTGTATAAATGTATTTGAATTTAAACTAAGAGAAGGCGATACAGGAAGTTATCCAAAAGGTCTTATATATTATATGAATGCTATGGATACATGGCTTTATGGTGGAGATCCACTTATGCATATAAAATATGAAAAGGCTATAGAAAATGTAAAAAAGGCACTTACAAGTAACTATTTCGAAAATCTTATACAAAAATATATTTTAGATAATAATCATTCTTCTTTACTTGTACTAAAGCCAGAAAAAGGGTTAGCTGAAAAAGAAGATGAAGAATTAAAAGCAAAGCTTAAATTATATAAAGAGAGATTAAATGATGAAGAATTAGATAAAATAGTTGAAGAAACACAAAGTTTAATACTACGTCAGAGTACACCTGACTTACCAGAAGTCCTAGAGACCATACCAATGTTATCTATAGAGGATATAGGAAAAGAGGTAGAAGATTTAAGTATAGAAGAAAGTAAGTATAATGATATAGACTTACTTCATTTTAGATCATTTACTAGCAATATAGCTTACTTAAATTTTATGTTTTATGCAAAATGTATTAAAGAAGAAGATATACCATATTTTAGCTTATTATGTAACTTACTTACTAAGGTAGATACTAAAACTTATGATTATAAAGAATTATCAAATGAAATACTTATAAACACAGGAGATTTATTCTTCAAAAACGTAGTATATTCAAATGATAAGGATATAAATAAATTTTATCCATTCATAGAGGCTCATATTAAAGTAATGGACGATAAGTGTAGAAAGTCAATAGATATACTATCTGATATAATAGAAAATACACTATTTGAAGATAGTAAAAGAATAAGAGAAATTATAAGAGAACTAATTTCTAGAATAGAGATGAATCTAATGCAAGCTGGTCATCAAGTAGCTAATGCTAGACTTACATCATATTTCTCTCCAACTGCATCTTATTTAGAAAAAATATCAGGATATGATTATTATGAATTTTTAAAGAATATAGAGAAAAACTTTGATAGTGAGTTTGATAATCTTAAAGAAAAATTATATGAACTTCAAAAAACTATATTTAATAAAAATAACTTAACTGTATCAATTACAGGAGAAGAGAAAGAAGTAAATCTATTAAAAGAAAATTTAGATAGATTAACCAATATATTAAGTAATGAAAAACTAGAAGCTTATGAGTATAAATTTGTAAATAAGCAAAAAAATGAAGGATTGATGACTCCTGCAAATGTACAGTATGTTGCTAAAGGATATAACTATAAAGAATTAGGGTATGATTATAGTGGTAGTATGCTAGTACTAAAAACTATACTTGGATATGATTATCTTTGGAATAATGTCAGAGTAAAAGGTGGAGCATATGGGGCTATGAGTAATATAAATAGAGAAGGAAGCATGATATTTGTATCTTATAGAGATCCTAACTTAGTAAATACTCTTAATGCTTATGAAGGTGCAGGAAACTATTTAGAAAACTTTGATATATCTGATAGAGAAATGACAAAATATATAATAGGAACAATCAGTAATTTAGATACGCCACTTATGCCTTATTATAAAGGAATGAAAGCAACTTCAATGTTTATTAGAAATATTACTAATGCTGATCGAAAGAAAGAAAGAGAAGAAGTTTTAAATACTAAGGTTGAGGATATAAAATCTTATTCAGAAATAGTTGATAAAGTTATGAATAAGGATTATTTAGCAGTTGTTGGTAATGAAAAAGAAATAAAAGATAATAAAGATTTATTTAAAAATTTAGTAAATGTTTTAAAATAATATATGAGCCTGAAAAGATGTATAAAAAGTAATAAATTATAATATTTACTATAAATCTAAAACTATAATTA
This sequence comes from Romboutsia sp. Marseille-P6047, assembly GCF_900604535.1. Taxonomy (NCBI): domain Bacteria; kingdom Bacillati; phylum Bacillota; class Clostridia; order Peptostreptococcales; family Peptostreptococcaceae; genus Romboutsia; species Romboutsia sp. Marseille-P6047. The sequence continues at coordinate 48,108 of NZ_UWOT01000007.1, read as the reverse complement.
TTAAAACCTTAGTTTTTGTCAACTTAGGTCATCAAAAATCATATTTATATAATAAGAAATATAAATATGGAGGGTTGTATATGTCTAGAAAGAAAAAATCATCTTCAGGTAAGAATGGAAAGAAATCTACACAAAAGGCTACTAGCAATTCTAATAATGAAATGATGCAAGAATTAAAAAAACAATTAATACAAAAATTAATATCAAAATTATAAGATATAAAAAGCACATCAAAATAAGGTGTGCTTTTTTTATGTAATAAAGCAAGTAAAAACAACCTAAATGGGAAAAATTATATAGAATAAAAATTTTTAATTGATTTTTGAGAAAAAATGATTTAACATACCCTTAAGGGGTATATAATAATTATAAAATAAATAGAAAGGAAGATTGATATGAGTTCAAATAAAATAAATGAAACGTATAAAATAACAGGTATGACCTGTGCAGCATGTGCTAAAGCTGTAGAAAGAGTAGTTAGAAAGTTAGACGGTGTAGAAGAGCAAAGTGTAAACATAGCTACAGAGAAATTAAATATAGTTTACGATAATTCTAAAGTAAGCTTTGATACAATTAAAGGGGTAATAGAAAAAGCAGGGTATGGAGTTGACGTTGAAGAAGATAACAAGTCTATAGAAATGAAGATTGAAGGAATGACTTGTGCATCATGTGCTAAAGCTGTAGAAAGAGTAGTTAAGAAGTTTGATGGAATACAATCTATAAATGTAAATATAGCTACAGATAAAGCAACAATAATCTATAACCCATCTTTAGTAAAGTTATCTCAAATAAAAGGAGCTATAGAAAAGGCTGGGTATAAACCAATTGAGGAAGAAAAAAGTTTAAATATAGATGAGGATAAACTAAAAAAAGAGAAAGAGATGAAGACTTTATTTACTAAGTTTATAATAGCAACTGTATTTGCTATACCTTTATTTTATATAGCAATGGGGCCTATGATACCAAAGCCTATAGGACCATGGCCATTACCAAGAATATTAAATCCTATGACTCATACTTTAAATTATGCACTAATACAATTATTATTAGTATTACCAGTTATGGGTGCCGGATATAAGTTTTATATACATGGATTTAAGTCTTTGTTTGCAAAAAGTCCTAATATGGATACATTAGTTGCAATAGGTACAAGTGCAGCGTTTTTATACAGTTTATATACAACTATTCAAATAGCTAATGGTAGTATAGTAGGTATGCACCATCATCAACTTTACTATGAAAGTGCGGGTATAATAATAGCACTTATATTACTTGGTAAATATTTTGAATCAAGATCAAAAGGTAAAACATCAGAAGCAATTAAAAAGCTTATGGGTCTTCAACCTAAAACTGCAATATTAATAATAAATGGAAATGAAGTTGAAACTCCAATTGATGAAGTTATGGTTGGAGATATAATATTAGTAAAACCAGGTGAAAAGATACCCGTAGATGGTATAGTAATAGAAGGAAGTACTTCAGTAGATGAATCAATGTTAACAGGAGAAAGTATACCTGTAGAAAAAACTATAGGTTCTAAAGTTACTGGAGCAAGTATAAATAAAAATGGTAGTATTAAATTTAAAGCAGAAAAGGTTGGAAGCGATACAGCTTTAGCTCAAATAGTAAAATTAGTAGAAGATGCCCAAGGTACTAAAGCTCCAATAGCAAAACTTGCAGATACAGTATCAGGATATTTTGTTCCTATAGTAATGACTATAGCAGTAATTTCTGCATTAGCATGGTGGATATTTGGAGGAAAAGACTTAGTATTTGTACTTACTATATTTATATCAGTACTTGTTATAGCTTGTCCTTGTGCACTAGGCCTTGCAACTCCAACTGCTATAATGGTTGGAACAGGAAAAGGTGCTGAAAATGGAATACTTATAAAAGGTGGAGAAGCACTAGAACTTGCACATAAAATTGATACAATAATATTTGATAAAACAGGAACAATAACAGAAGGTAAGCCTAGGGTTACTGATATAATAACTTCTAATAATATAGATGAAGACTACTTATTAAGTTTAGCAGCAAGTGCAGAAAAAAATTCAGAACATCCATTAGGAGAAGCTATAGTTAGGTTTGGAGAAGAGAAAAGCTTAGAGTTTAAAAATATACAAGAATTTAAAGCTATACCGGGCCATGGTATAGAAGTTGTAATAGATAATAAATCTATATTGCTTGGAAATAAAAAACTTATGGTTGAAAATAAAATTGATCTATGTAGTTTAGAAAATGAATCTGATAAATTAGCAAGTGAAGGTAAAACTCCAATGTATATATCAATAGATAATTCCATTGGTGGAATAATTGCTGTAGCAGATGTTGTAAAAGAAAGTAGTAAAAAAGCTATAGAAACATTACACAATATGGGAATAAAAGTTGCTATGGTTACGGGAGATAATAAGAAAACAGCACAAGCAATATCATCTCAATTTGGCATAGATATAGTTTTAGCAGAAGTTTTACCAGAAGATAAATCTAAAGAAGTTGAAAAGTTACAAAATGAAGGTAAGTTTGTAGCCATGGTAGGAGATGGTATAAACGATGCACCAGCATTAGCAAAGGCAGATATAGGTATAGCTATAGGTAGTGGTACGGATGTAGCTATGGAATCTGCAGATATAGTTCTTATGAAAAGTGATTTAATGGATGTGCCTAATGCAATAAAATTAAGTAATGCAACTATAAAAAATATAAAACAAAACTTATTTTGGGCATTTGGATATAATACAGTTGGAATTCCAGTAGCTGCAGGCTTTTTATATATATTTGGAGGACCACTCTTAAATCCTATGATAGCAGCAGCGGCTATGAGTTTAAGCTCTGTATCAGTAGTTACAAATGCACTTAGATTAAAAGGATTTAAATTTAATAAATAGATAATGCTAAAAAGTTATTAAATTCTAAAAAATTACAAACCATTATGTATATAAGAATTAACATTATACATAATGGTTTTTTATATATTTAAATTTAGATTTATTTAAAGGGGGGGATAAATAATAATTGTAGGAAAGTTAATAAATTGCACAGTAATTTTACTATTAAAAGAGCCAATAATGAAACTTTTTGATGTCTTATGTAATAATGTATAAAGTTCTAAAGTCTAAGCTTTTATTACTTTCACGCTTATATCTGTAGAAAATAATTTTTAATCAAACTTTTCATATTAAATTCATATATGTAGGCTAAAATATAAATATACAAAACAATAAATGATAGGAGTGATCTAATGAGCGCATCTATATTAGTAGTAGAAGATGATGCAAATATACAAGAACTTATAGTTGAATTCCTAAGGGCAGAGGACTATAAAGTAGATTATGCAAGTGATGGACTAGAAGGAATTCAGCTTTTTAAGAAAAATAATTATGATTTAATCATATTAGATATAATGATGCCAAATTTAGATGGATACTCAGCTTGTAAGATGATAAGAAAGACATCTAATGTACCAATAATATTTTTAACAGCTTTAAATCAAGAGAATGATGAGTTAAAGGGATTTGAACTAGAATGTGATGATTATATAACCAAGCCTTTTTCATTTAATTTATTAATAAAAAGAGTACAAGCAGTTTTAAGAAGAAGTAATAGTTCCATAGAAAATAGTGACTGTTTAGATTTTGAAAAATTAAAACTAGACTTGAATACATATACGGTGAATGTAGATGGAAATATAGTAGAGTTAACTTTAAAAGAATTTAATATATTAAAAAGCTTAGTGGAAAAATATCCTCAAGTCATAACCAGAGAAAGCTTATTAGATAGTATATGGGGATATGATTATTATGGTGATACAAGAATAGTTGATGCACATATAAAAAATATAAGAAAAAAAATAGAATTACCATATATAAAAACTGTAAAAGGGATAGGATATACTCTTGAAAAAGATATTAAATAGATGGGAGAAAATAAGCATTAAATATAAGTTATTTCTTATAACTAGTGGTCTTCTTGTGGCCTTAGCTTTAATAATATATTTAATACTTTATAATTGGTTGCCTGTGTATTATCATAAATATAAAATAGAAACACTAGATAAAGAAATAACAACTTTGATAAAAAATGCTGCTTATGGAGATACAAAGGCATTAAAAGAAAATCTTGAGCATCTTGAAAATAATCAAAATCTATCTATAATTTTAAGTGAGCAAAATGGAAAATTTATATATGGATCAAATAAAATAGTTTCATTAAGAAGGATTGATATTTATAGCGGAAAAGATAATATAAAAACAAGCAAAAATAATAAATTAAAAGAGTATAGTATACATAGATATATAATTACAAATGATTCTGAAGTTCCATATAGGCTAGATGTAATGATGCCATTACAGCCCATTGATGAAGCAAGCCTTGTAATTAGAAATATAATGCCATATATATTATTAGTAGCAATACTTATAGGTATGATAGGTGCATTTATATATTCTTCAACAGTAACTAAACCGCTTATAAAAATAATTGAAAGTGAAAGAGAACAAGAGCAAAAAAGAAGAGATTTTATAGCTACTATATCTCATGAATTAAAGACTCCAATAACAATAATTAGTGGTCAAATAGAAGGTATGATTTATAATATAGGAAAATATAAAGATAGAGATACTTATCTTAGAAAATCATATGAAAGTACTCAGGAATTAAAAGAATTAGTTAATGAGATGATTGAAATATCTAAAACCGAAAATTTAAAGCAGGATTTAAATTTAAGTAGTATAAACTTAAGTAATCTTCTAGATAAGCTAGTAAAAAGACAAATTTTTTTAATTGAAGAAAAAAATTTAAAAATGGAACTAAATATAGATGAAAATATTACAGTAATTGCAGATGAAGAAAAAATAACTAGAGCAATTAATAACATAATTAATAATGCTATAAAATATTCACCAAGTGGAGAAAAATTAATAATAAGACTTTATAAAAAGAAAAGTGCTAGAACTATAAAGCCTTATTTAGAAGTAGAAAATACAGGTGTAACTATAGAAAAAAAATATATTAAAGAAATTTTTAATCCATTTTATAGAATAGAAAAGTCTAGAAATAGAAAAACTGGAGGTAGTGGATTAGGTCTTTACATAGTTAGTACTATATTAAGTGGACATGGATTTGAGTACAATATATATGGAAAGAATAATTCTGTAATATTTACTATTAAATTTTAAAAATTTATCTATGAAATTCAATAAGTTTTCATAAAAAATACATATTAAATTCATATATAAGTAGTAATATTAAATATGAAAAGACTAGCTTAAAACATAATAATACCCAAATCTATAATGGTAAGCTCCCTCACATCCTCCAAAAGTTTACCATTATAGAGAAAGAGGGCAATATTAAAATATTTTTATTTTGATATTCGCCCTTTTTCTATTGGAACATTTCTATTAACAATATAATCCACTATATATCCCATAATAATAACTCCAGGAATATCAATTAATAATCTAAGAAATGTAAACTTATAACCTAATGCACCGATTTCAAATAATAAAGTAGAAATTTTAATTACACACCAAGAGTTCATAAATATTATTATATTAGAAAATTTTACCCCTTTCTTCATAAGCACTGCTGTGAAAGGAAATGCTGCATACATAGGTCCTGCAGCAAATGCAGCTAGAGCAATAGATAAAACTATTCCTAATATACTTGAACCCTCACCCATATATTTCATCATAGATTCTCTAGATACCCATTCATCCATAAGTCCTAATAATAGCATAATAGGAGGAAGTACAGATATCATTTGTAAGAAACTACTTTTTGCATTATTAAAAGTATTTACTCCTAAATCATTATAAAATATAAGTAAAAATATCAAAATACAAGTAAATAATAATACAAATTTATACCTATTTAGTATATATTTTAATTTACTCATCCAAGCATCACTCCTATAAAAAAAGCAACTAAAAAAGAAAATAAAAAAGCTATAAAGTTTCTAACAAAAGCAGCCTTTTTACCTATATATTTAGCTTCTAATGTGAAGGTCATAACTCCTACTAATGTAAGAGTAGACACTAGAGCCGCAACTTGAGCATATCCTGCACCACTTTTAAGTAAAGCATCTGCTGTTGAAAAAGCCACAAATGTTGGCATAAGAACGGTCGAACCTACTATAGCAGAAAATAAAACCCCTAAAAATCCAGATTGTGAACCAATAAATTTAGATATAGTTTCGGTATCTAATAAAGATAATATTATTCCAACAATTATTATGATAGATAAAAATTGAGGCATTATATTTTCAAAAGATTTGAGTGCTTTAATAATTGCTTTTTTAGTTTTAGATTTATCTTTTATAAAAGATAAAATAAATAAAACAATAGCTATAGAATATAAAATATAAGACGTCATATCATAACCTCCAAATCTAAATCTATATTAATGTATGAAAAAAATATATAATAGTTAACAATATAGTTTTGATATATATGTTATAAGCAAATAATTTTATCGTTTTTGGAAAAAATAATAAAAAATATTAGAGGAGGCTTTGATATGGATAAAATGCAAAAAGAGCTTAATAACATGAAAAATGATGTAAAAGAAGGCATACAAAAAGTTGGCCATGCAGTAAAACATACAGCAAGTGATTTAAAATCAGATATGAAAGGTGCTATGGCATCTATAGAAATGAAAAAAGATGATCTTATGGAACAATATGAAGAAAAGAAATTTTCTAGAGAAATAAAAAAACAAATGGAAAAAGAATCTAAAAAGAATATGAAACACTAAATTATAGGTCTATCTTAGAAGATAGACCTATAATTTTATATTAATATAAATTATATCTAATAAATTTATATTAATGATTATCTTCATTATTTAATTAATAAAGTATTTGAAAATTTATAATAAGTTAAAATACATAAATAAAATATGGTATAATACTATATAAAATATTATCAAATCGGATATATATACAAAATACGTTTTATAATTTTTTAATTGGGTATTTTAATAAAACAAATTTTAAATGTGTAAATTAAGAAATTGATATATAAAGGAGACAATATGAGAAAGGTAGAATTATTAGCACCTGCAGGTGATTTAGAAAGATTAAAAATAGCATTTACTTATGGAGCAGATGCTGTATATATAGGTGGAGAAATATTTGGAATGAGATCTGCAGCAAAAAACTTCTCTAAAGAAAATATGATAGAAGGAGTAAATTTTGCTCACGAAAGAGGAAAACAGGTTTTTGTTACAATAAATATAATTCCAAGAAATGACGATTTATTACAACTTGAAGAATACTTATTAGAATTACAAGAAATTGGAGTTGATGCAGTTATAGTAAGTGATCCAGGGGTGTTTAGTTTTGTTAAAAAGACAATACCAAATATGGAAATTCATATAAGTACTCAAGCTAGTACAACAAATGCAGCTTCTGCAGCATTTTGGTACAAGCAAGGAGCTAAAAGAATAGTTACAGCAAGAGAATTATCTTTTAAAGAAATAAAAGAGATAAGAGAAAATACACCAGCTGATATGGATATAGAGACATTTGTTCATGGAGCAATGTGTATGTCATACTCTGGTAAATGTGTAATAAGTAATCATACAACAGGAAGAGATGCGAATAAAGGATCATGTGCTCAATCATGTAGATGGAAGTATACTTTAATGGAAGAAGTAGCTCCAGGTGAATATGAGCAAGTTTTAGGAGATATAGATCCAGAATTTTTCTTTAACTCTAAGGACTTATGTATGATTCAATATATACCAGAAATATTTGAAAGTGGTATGACAAGTTTAAAAATAGAAGGTAGAATGAAGACTGCATATTATGTTGCTACTACAGTTAGAGCATATAGAATGGCTATTGATGCATATTATAAAGATCCAGAAAACTGGGAGTTTAATCCAATGTGGTTAGAAGAACTTAAAAAAGGAAGTCATAGAGATTATAGTACTGGATTCTTCTTTGATAGACCTGATTCAAATTCTCATAATTATGAATCAGCATCTTATATTAGAAATTATGACTTTATAGGTTTAGTTAAAGGTCATGAAGAAGAAAGTGGACTTGTAATAGTAGAACAAAGAAATAAAATGTATGTTGGAGATAAGATAGAGGTTATAGGACCATTTAAAGAAACTATGAATGCAACTATATTAGAAATGTATAATGAAGATGGAGAACCAATAGAATCGGCTCCACATGCAAGACAAGTGGTAAAAATGAAGTTAGATATAGATGTTGAAAAAGATTATATGTTAAGAAAAGCAATAACAGTTTTAAGTATATAATAAAATAAAAGAAGTCTTAGGGAACTAAGGCTTCTTTGACATGTTTTAAATTTAGGTATAATATAAAACTATAGCCAATAGAAGGGAGATAAATTATGAATATAGGTAGAAATGATGATTGCTGGTGCGGAAGCCAAAAGAAATATAAAAAATGCCATATGAAATTTGATGAAAAGTTAGATGAATTAAAAAAAGAAGGTAAGACAGTTCCTTCAAGAAAGCTTATAAAAAATAAAGAGCAGATAGAAAAAATAAGAGAAAGTGCAAAAATAAATAATGCCATATTAGATTTAGTTGCAGAAAACATAAAAGAAGGTATGACTACAGCTGATATAGATAAGATTGTGCATGATTATACAATATCTCAAGGCGCAGTTCCAGCACCATTAGGATTCTGTGGGTTCCCTAAAAGCTGCTGTACGTCAATAAATGATGAGATTTGTCATGGTATACCAAGTGAAAAGGTAGTATTAAGAAATGGAGATATAGTAAATGTAGATGTATCCACTATTTATAATGGATATTATTCAGATGCTTCAAGAATGTTTTTAATTGGTGAAGTAAGTGATAAAGCTAAAAAGTTAGTTGAAGTTACTAAAGAATGCATGATAAAAGGTATAGAAGCAGTTAAGCCTTGGGGATACTTAGGTGATATAGGTGCAGCTATAGAAAAACATGCTAAAGAAAATGGATACAGCGTAGTTAGAGAATTTGGTGGCCATGGAATTGGACTTGATTTTCATGAAGAACCATTTGTATTCCATTTTGGAAAAGAAGGAAGTGGGATGGTTTTAGTTCCTGGAATGATGTTTACTATAGAGCCTATGATAAATGAAGGTAAGGCTGATTTATACATTGATGCAGATAACGAGTGGACAGCAATAACAGATGATGGTTCCTTATCAGCACAATGGGAGAATATGATTCTTGTAACTGAAGATGGAATTGAGATATTAGCTTATTAATGATATGGATATATTGATTTAGGGTCGGATATACCGACAGGTTGGCATGAAATATTATATTTCATGCCTTACTCCCTAGGATGTCAGACTAATCAATATATCCATTAATTATTAATTATCTAATATTGTTTTGAAAAAATAAAAAATCTTTAAATTTAAAATACCAAGTTTAAATTTAGCAATCTTTGTTTTACATCATTTATTACTTTTATTTCTTCTTGTTCTGAATTTGCTTCGAAGGTTACTGAGAATCTTAAGAATGCTCCACACTCATCCCATGGTACTGTTGATATGAAGGCTTTATTTAAGATATAATGACTTGCTTCTTCTGCATCTTTAAAATTTATTCCATCTTTAGTTCCTTTTGGAATAGGGACATAGCAGTAAAAACCTCCTTTTGGTTTTTCTACTTTAAATCCAACTTCTTTTAATGCATCTACTAATAAATCAAATCTTCTATCATATCTTTTTATATTTATATCAATTAATTCCTTATGAGTAAGTGCATATATTCCTGCTTTTTGAATTGCTCTAAATTGTCCAGAGTCGCAGTAACTTTTTACTGTTGAAAAAACTTTTATAGATTTTTGTGATCCAACTAAAAAAGCCAATCTCCATCCAGTCATATTGAATGCCTTTGATAGTGAGTGTATTTCTATTGAATACTCCATATTTTTATCTACGCTAAATATACTTAAAGGTTTTTCTTGATTATAAACTAAAGGACCATAAGCTACATCTGATACTATAAGTATGTTATTTTTTTTTGCAAACTCAAGTGCTTGTTCATAAAATTCTTTAGTTGCTATTTGTCCTGTTGGATTATTTGGGTAATTTAAGTATAGTAATTTTGATTTCTGTAAGATATGATTAGGTATAAGTTCAAATTCTGGATAAAAATTATTTTCTTTACAAAGTTTTAATTCATAAACACTTCCACCTACAAACCTAGTATTATTTGCTATTATAGGGTAACCAGGAACTGTCATTAGTGTAATATCCCCAGTATTTATAAAGCATGTTGGTAGCATTGATAATATAGATTTAGCTCCAATACCATGGACAATGTTAGATGTATTTATATTATCTATATTATACACGTCCTTTAAATAAGAGCATGCAGCAATTTTAAATTCTTCTATTCCATTATCTGCATAAAATCTATTTTCTTCTTTAGCAGCTTCTATACTTAAAGTATCAACTATTGATTTATCTGCCATTTTATCTGGTTCACCGACACCCATATCTATTATTTTTATATTAGGATATTTTATCTTTAACTCATCTCTGATTTTTTTTAGTTTTTCGAATTTAAATATCTTATTTTCATTAAAAAAGTTTTTACCCCCAAGTCTATTTGAAACTATGTTGTCAATAAAGTCCATGTTAACCCTCCAAAAATTATAAGAATAATATATAATACTTTAAAAGAAAGTGAAATGGAACTAAAAAACAACAAATTTATAAGTTTTTTGAGCTAAATAAAAATCCTAACTGAAATCAAATGATTAGTTAGGATTTTAAATAAATTAAACTTATTTTGCTCTTGAATCAAAGAATTTACCATATTTTATAACCTTAGGTTTTATATCTATGTTAAATTCTCTTTTATATCTTTTAATATCAGCAAGTTCTCCTCTAGTAACTATTGAAATAGCGTTACCACTTCTATTACCTCTAGCAGTTCTACCAGCTCTATGAATATATTCATTTTTACTTCCTGGGAAGTCTAAGTTAAATACATGACTAGTATCTACAACATCTAAGCCTCTAGCAGATAAGTCAGAAGATACTAAAACTTTAGCTTTACCAGTTCTAAATGCATTTATAGCATTTTTTCTATCTTCTTTAGACATATCACCAAATATACCAACAGCTTTGTATCCATGGAAATTTAATTTAGAGGCTATAACCTCTATACTTTTTTCATTGTTAACAAAGACTATCGCTCTTTTTGGAGTAGTTGCAGCTAATGCTTTTCTAAGTAAGTCAAACTTTTCTCTTCTTTCTCCTAATAAGTACATATGTTTTATTTTAGGATTTATAGTAACTTCTTTAGTAGCATTTATTACTATTGGATCTTTCATAATTTCTTTGCATAAATCTATAGTTTCATTATTTAAAGATGCTGAAAATCCCAAAAGTTGTCTATCTCTTAAAGTACACTTTATAATATCTTTAACATAAGATATGTTATTTCCACTTAATAAGCTATCAACTTCATCTAAAACTATAGCTTTTATAGTATGAGCTTTTAATTTTTTTTGTTTTATTAAATCTAAAACTCTACCACAAGAAGCTACAGCTATATGTGGCTTAAGATTTTTTATACTTTTTATTTGCTTTTGTATATTTACTTCCCCGAATATAGGTAAAGAAGTAACTTCTACTCCTGAATTTTTAGCTAATAACTCTATTTGGTTATGTATTTGAACAACTAATTCATGAGTAGGCGCAAGAACTAATACTTGTGTTTCTCTTTTTGTAGTATCTATTTTTTCAAACATAGGTAATAAGTAAGCTAGCGTCTTACCACTTCCTGTTTGAGAATTAACTAGAATATCTTTATTATCAAGTATATTTTTAAAAACAAGAGATTGAACCTCAGTTGGAGAAGTTATATCTTGTTTTTTAAGTCCGTTTATTAAATTATTATTTAACTTTAATTCTTCAAAACTTTTCATAAAAAACTCCTTTTATTATTTAATATCTAAATTAGTACTTTTTATTATACACTTAATAGGAAAAAAATTATATATAATAATATAAATATTTACTTAAATATCGTTATAAACATGATAATTAATAAACAAACATGTTGTAAAAAAATGCAAAATATAGTAAAACTATATTATATGATGAGAATTAAAAAAATAATAAATCGCATAATAAATAGTGAGATAAAGTTTTAGATTGGATTATTTTGGGAATTATTATAATCTAATGAGTAATGGAGGTTAAATTATATGAAAAAAAATAAGGTAGTAATAGTTGGAACAGGTATGGTAGGTATGAGTTATGCATACTCAATGATAAATCAAGGTACATGCGAAGAATTAGTTCTAATTGATATAAATAAAGAACGTGCTAGAGGGGAAGCAATAGATTTAAACCACGGCCTTAGCTTTGCACCAAGAAAAATGAATATATATGCAGGGGATTATAGTGATTGTAAGGATGCATATATTATATGTATAACAGCAGGAGCTATACAACTTGAAGGTGAAACAAGATTAGATTTACTTCATAAAAATAGTAAGATAATGAAATCAATAATAGATCAAATAAAGGAATCAGGATTTGATGGTATATTATTAATAGCAACTAATCCAGTTGATATAATGACATATGTTGCCCAACAATTATCAGGGTATGATAAATCAAAAGTAATAGGTTCTGGAACTACTTTAGATTCAGCAAGACTTAGATATACATTAGGAGAAAAGTTAAATGTAAATCCAAAGGATATAAATGCATACGTTATGGGTGAGCATGGAGACTCTCAATTTGTACCATGGAGTTATGCATTATGTGGTGTACAACCAATATATCAAATAGCATCAAAAAAAGATTCAAGTTTAAAATTCGATGAGTTAGAAGAAATAGAAGATACTGTTAGAAATATAGCTTATGAAATAATTAAGTGTAAAAATTCTACGTATTATGGTATAGGTATGGCTTTAACTAGAATAACAAAAGCAATACTTGAAAATGAAAATAGTATACTTACAGTTTCTTCATACTTAAATGGAGAATATGGACATGACGATGTTTATATAGCGGTGCCAAGTATAGTAAATCAAGATGGAGTTAGAGAAGTTATACATTTAGCATTAGACAATAGTGAAAAAACTAAATTAGATGATTCTATAAAAATAATGAAAGAAAATATAGCTAAATTAGATTTAAAATAAATAAAAAAATACCTTAAGACTAAGTAAATTACATAGTCTTAAGGTATTTTTTATTATAATAATATGAAAATTTAAAAATTAGTTGAATAAAAAAGTTGTTGTTATATATTATATATAGCAAATATAAAATATATAATTGGATGAGAAAATGCTAAGTATAAAAAATCTATCTAAGTCTTATAAAAGTAATGAAAAAGCTATTGATAATATTAGCTTTGAAATAAATAAAGGAGATATCTTTGGATTTATAGGTCATAATGGTGCAGGAAAAACTACAACTATAAAATGTATAGTAGGTATACATGAATTTGAAGAAGGTGAAATTTTAATTGATAAAAAAGATATAAATAAAAATCCAATAGAATGTAAAATTGATATTGCTTATATACCAGATAATCCTGATCTATATGAGTCTTTAACAGGAATACAATATCTTAATTTTATATCAAATATTTTTAAAGTTGAAAGAAAAGAAAGGGAAGAACTAATTAATTATTATGCAAATAGATTTGAAATTAAAGATAATTTAGGCAATTTAATATCATCTTATTCTCATGGCATGAAGTAAAAATTAGCTATTATAAGTGCACTTATTCATAAACCTAAGATTCTAATATTAGATGAGCCATTTGTTGGATTAGATCCTAAAGCATCATTTACATTAAAAGAAATGATGAAAGAGTTTTGTGAAAATGGAGGAGCTATATTCTTTTCTACTCATGTACTTGATGTAGCAGAAAAAATTTGTAACAAGGTTGCGATAATAAAAAATGGTAAATTAGTAACTAGTGGTTATACAGATGAAGTCACAAGGAATAAAAGCCTTGAAAGTTTATTTATGGAGATGATTGAACATGAGTAATTTAGGACTATTAATTAATATAAATATAATAAATGAATTTGGATTAAATAAAATAAAATACTTAAATAAAAAAGAAAAAACTAAAATAATAGGTATGATACTAGCTAGTTCAATTCTTATTATATATGTAATCTATAAGATGTTTAATTTTTGCTTAGATATAAGTGATACTTTAATACAATATAATTTAATGGATTTACTACTTATAAGCGGATTTTACAGGGGAAGTGCTTTTTAGTTTAATTACAACTATATATAAAGGCTCTTCATATTTATTTGAAGCTAAAGATTTTGAAAGTTTAATAAGTTTACCCATAAATGAAGTAGCAATATTATTAAGCAAAATATTCATGTTGCTTATATCTAACTACTTATTTACAGTTCCATTTTTACTTATACCAGGAATAGTATATTTTATAAGAATGGATATAAGCTCAATATATTTAGTAAATTTAATATTAATGTTTCTATGCGTTCCATTAATACCAATAATAATATCATCAATGATAGCTTTTTTATTAGGAAATATTTCATCTAAGTTAAAACATAAAAGTTTAATATTAATAATTGGAAGTATAATTTTACTTGCACAGTACGTATTATTAGTTAGCAAAATGGATGTATTATTAAAAAATATAATTGAAAATAGTAACTCTGTAACTGACACAATAAAAAAGATATATTTTATGTCTTATTATTTTATTGAAGGATTGAAAAAAATGATATTTTATTAGTATTAAAATTTATATTTATATCAATATTGCATTTATACCATTTATAGTTTTATTTTCTAAACAATATAAAATTATAAATTCTAGAATGAACGAAAATTATAAAGCTAAAAATATGAGATAAAAAGATTTAAAAAATGTTTATATGCATTACTTCAAAGAAGTAAAAAGATATTTTTTCTATTCATATATATGTTCTTTAGTCTGATAGGTATACTATTAAGTATATTTTCGATTGGTATTATAGTGTTTGGTCAAGATAAGATGGCGGATATTTTACAATTAAATTTAGATTTTGCTTTTATAAAAATTCAAATAATAAGTTTAATATTATTTTGTATAATGACAATATGTACTACTTACTGTCTAATTTCATTAGAAGGAAAACTTTTATGTATATTAAAGTCTTCCATAAAATAAGTTGATATATTTAAAAGTAAAATAGCTTTAAATTTGGATTTATAAGTATTCCAGCAAGTTTAGTTTGTTTCATATTAATTAGCTTTAAATTAAAATTTGATTATTTATTTATAATTATTGGAAGCCTAGTGATTACATTAATGGCTATACTGGTATCAGAATTAGGATTATTTTTAAACTTATTATTCCCTAATTTAAACTGGAAAAATGAAGTTGGTGTTGTAAAAAGAAGCTTTTCATTAATAGGAGTTATGATATTTTTTATATTATATATAGGGTTGTTTGCATTTATATACTTTAAATTTAAAATAATAAATTTAAATATATACTTATTATTACCAATAGTTTTTACATTAACAATTAATTTAGTAATATGGAACTTGATAAAAACTAAGGGTGTAGAAATTTTTAAAAAGATATAAATAAAATAAAACAAGCTAAAAAATTATATAATTTTTTAACTTATTTTATTTTATTTATAAAAATTTATGGTGATTAGAATCATTAAAAAAATATAACAATAAATAATAGGGTTAATAAATATAAATTATAAAAAATAGAAAAATCTTATAGTAGTAAAACTAATTTATATGGACAATTTAAACTTATAAAGCAAAATAACAATGAAAGGAAGATATAAATGTCTAAAAAAGGAAATGAAAGAGAAGAACTTGATAATAATAAAGTAATAAAAGAACTTTTAAAAGAGAACCATTCTAAAGAAGAAATAGCAGAAGAAGTATCCACTAATAGAACAGTAGCAGATGTATTAGGAGATAGACTTTCAAAAGCAAGAAGATTTCCTCCGTGTTAGATAAATTTATTTGCTAGAGGAGTGATGACGATGAAAAATGAAAGTAGATTTGGTAATGAATATTACAGTAATGGGCTTGAATTTACAAAGGATGTACTTCGTGCAAGTTCCTCTATAGAAGATATTATTGAAAAAGCACATATTGTAGAAGAAACTAAAGAAGAAATGGAAGAAAGAATAAGAGAAAGCAGATAAAAATTTAATTTTAGGGCTATTTTAAAATATTTTGATATTAGATATGTTAGATATAATAAATAAAATAAGTACATATGGTATAGTATATGCTAATGTTCGTTATTTTAAATATTAAATACTATCACTAGATAAAATCAAAAACATATTTTGAAATATGCCCTTTAAAAATACATAACACGTATTTTTTTATAAAAAAAATAAAAAATATTCGTGATAATATTGATAAATCTAAAAGGTATTGTTATAATGATTGAGTAATGTGAATTGGAAAAATATAGTTTAATTAAATTAATAACAAATTAGTTTGGGGGATTTATAAAATATGACTACAAAAAATTCTGTGATTTATCAATTAGACGGTAAGCCTAAGCTTAGACAGGCGATACCATTAGGATTACAACATATATTAGCTATGTTTGTGGGAAATGTTACACCGCTTATAATTATAGCAAATGTAGTTAATATGAGTTTAGCTGATAAAACAGCTTTAATCCAATGTACAATGTTCGTATCGGGAATCGCTACTTTAATGCAATGTTATAACTTTGGACCTTTTGGAGCAAGGTTACCTATTGTTATGGGAACTAGTTTCGGGTTTGTTCCTGTATTAACTGTAATAGGTACAAAGTATGGGTATGAAGCAATACTTGGTGCGTGTTTAATAGGTGCATTAATTGAGATATTATTTGGGAAATCAATGAGCAGTTTAAGAAAATATTTTACGCCAGTAGTTACAGGTACTGTTGTATTAGCAATGGGCATTTCTTTACTTCCAACAGGAATAAAGTATTTTGCAGGAGGAGTTGGAGCTGAAGATTTTGGTTCATTATCAAATTTAGCTTTAGGGACTATAGTATTAATAACAGTTTTAATAATGAGCAATTATACTAAAGGAATAACAAAACTTGCTTCTATACTTATAGGATTAATAGTTGGTTACATAGTTGCAATACCAATGGGGAAAATAGATTTTAGTTCATTATCAACAATATCTATTATTTCAATGCCAACACCATTTAAGTTTGGATTTGAGTTTCATTTAGACGCTATAATAGCAGTAGCAGCTACATTTATAGTTTCTGGAGTTGAGACAGTAGGAGATATAACAGCAATAGCGTATTCTGGTATAGGAAGAGATGCTACAGATAAAGAAATATCAGGAGGGGTTATGGCAGATGGATTAGGAAGTGTAGTATCATCAATATTTGGTGTATTGCCTAATACATCTTTTGGTCAAAATGTTGGTATAATAGCTATGACGAAAGTTATAAATAGAAACATAGTTGGTATTGGAGCGTGTATACTGGTATTAGCTGCTATATTCCCAAAATTTGGAGCATTAATATCGTTAATGCCTTCAAGTGTTTTGGGTGGAGCTAGTATATCAATGTTTGCAATGATAGCAGTTAGTGGTATAAAATTAATAACTAGCGAGCCTTTAAATGAAAGAAATAGTACAATAGTTGCATTAGCAATAGGTATAGGTGTTGGGATATCATTTGTTCCTGGTGTACTAGTAAGTCTTCCAGAATCTATACAATTAATATTTGGAGATTCAGGATTAGTGCTTGTTGCTTTAATAGCTGTTGTGTTGAATATAGTATTACCAAAAGAGGAAAAAGAAGATAAAGCACTAAATTTAGATGTAGAAATAGTTTAGATATTTATTAATATATATGTAAATAAAAGCAGAACTTTAAAGTAAGTTCTGCTTTTTATTATTTTTAAATATAATTAAGAAGATGAATTAAAATAAAAGCTATAAAAAGGAATATACATATAAAGATATTGCAATATTTTGAAAATTTAAGCACAATAATTATTATCTAATTTTTTATTTAATGATTAAGGGGGAGTTAGAGTGGAGTATAGAAATAGATTTCCAAAGAAACAAGGACTGTACGATCCGACATTAGAAAAAGATAGCTGTGGTGTTGGATTTATAGCAAATATAAAGGGGAATAAAAGTCATGATATTGTGAGAAAAGGTCTTAATATATTATTAAATCTATCTCATAGAGGGGCTACTGGTTGTGATGAAAAAACTGGTGATGGAGCAGGTATATTAACTCAAATACCACACGTATTTTTTAAACGTAAATGTAAGGAATATAATATAGATTTACCTGATGAAGGTAATTATGCTGTAGGTATGGTGTTTTTACCTCGTGAGTCTGATGAAGATTTAAAATGTGAAGGGATATTTGAAAGTGTGCTTAAAGATGAAGGTCTTAAGCTTCTAGGTTGGAGAGATGTAGAAGTAGATAGAAATGCAATAGGAGATATTGCTAAAGGTAGTGAGCCTTTAATCAAACAAATATTTATAGACAGAGAAAATTATTCTGTAGATGAATTTGAAACAAAATTATATGTAGTAAGAAAAGTAGTTGAAAAACTAATAAGAGAGTCTGATATGTATAATAAGGGTTATTTTTATGTATCAAGTTTATCTAGTAAAGTTGTAATATATAAAGGGTTATTATTAGCACATCAAATAGGCAATTTTTATAAAGATCTAAAAGATCCATTATTTGAAAGTGCATTGGCGCTTGTTCATCAAAGATATAGTACAAATACTTTCCCTACTTGGGATTTAGCTCAACCTTTTAGATACATAGCACACAATGGAGAAATCAATACAATAAGAGGAAATCGAAACTGGATGAATGCTAGAGAAAGAAAGCTTGAATCGGATAGATTAAAAGATAATATAAAGAAATTATATCCAATATTAACTCCAAATTGTTCTGATTCAGCAACTTTTGATAATGCTTTTGAATTACTAATAAATAGTGGAAAACCATTAACTAAAGCAATATCAATGCTTATACCTAAGGCATGGGAAAATAGTGAATTTATGAGTGAAGAAGAAAAATCATTTTATAATTACAATTCAGCAATTATAGAGCCATGGGATGGTCCAGCTGCTATAGTATTTACAGATGGCACGAGAATAGGAGCTACATTAGATAGAAATGGACTTAGACCATCTAGATATACTATAACAAAAGATGGATTTGTTATATTAGCATCAGAAACTGGTGTATTAGACATAGAACCAGAAAATATAGACTGTAAAGGTAGATTAGAACCAGGAAAAATATTTATGGTTGATTTAGAACAAGGTAGAGTTATAGATGATAATGAAGTTAAAGAAGGACTATTTAAAGAGTACGATTATGTAGATTGGATAAAAAGAAATAAATTAACTTTAGATATGCTACCTCATCCATCATATTTGCCAAGTGGAGATACTGACACACTTACACAAAGACAGCAGGCTTTTGGATATACTCATGAAGAAGTTAAGTCTATAATTTCTGTAATGGCTAAAGATGCTAAAGAACCAATTGGTTCAATGGGTTATTATACACCTCTAGCAGTTTTATCAAACAAACCTCAGTTACTATATAATTATTTTAAACAATCATTTGCACAAGTAACTAACCCTCCAATAGATCCAATAAGAGAAAGATCAATTATGAGTTTGACTACTATATTAGGTGAGATGGTAAATTTACTAGATGATAAAAAAGAAGATTGTAAATTTATACAACTAGAGAATCCAATACTAACAGATATTGAATTAGAGAAAATAATTAAAATAAATAATGAAGATTTAAGAGCTATAAAAATACCTATAACATATAGATCACCAGGGAATGGTGAGGATTTAATTAAAGCAATTGATTTATTATGTGAAAGAGCTAAAAATGCTATTGAAGAAGGATATAATATAATAATACTTACAGATAGAGAAATAAATAAACATCAAGCGGCAATACCTTCATTACTTGCAACAAGTGCACTTCAACAGTATTTAATAAAAAATAAATTAAGAACTAACACAAGTATAATAGTTGAAACTGGAGAAGCTAGAGAAATTATGCATTTTGCACTACTAATAGGTTATGGAGCTACTGCAGTTAACCCATATCTTGCCTTTGAAACTATAGACTATTTAGTTAAAAAAGAGTTATATATTAAAGAGATAAGTAGTGAAGAGGCTAAAAATAATTACATAGAAGCTATATGTAAAGGATTACTTAAAATTATTTCTAAAATGGGAATATCAACAATTCAAAGTTACAGAAGTGCACAAATATTTGAAGCAATAGGGCTTAATAATGAATTAGTGGAAAAGTATTTTACAGGAACTCCATCTAGGATAGAGGGCATAAACCTAGATATAATTACAAGGGATACATTAATACGCCATGAAAGAGCTTTTAATAGATTAAGAAATCCTATAGATACATTAGAACTAGGAGGTCAATATAGTTATAGAAGAAATCAAGATTACCATATGTTTAACCCTTTTACAATAAGTAAGCTTCAACAAAGTACTAGAGATGGAGGGAGCTATGATAGCTTTAAAGAGTTCTCTGATGATATAAATAATCAATCGAAAGAATTATGTACTATACGTGGACTTTTATCATTTAAAAAAGGTGAAAAAGTATCATTAGATGAAGTAGAGCCAGCTAAAGAAATAGTGAAAAGATTTGTAACAGGAGCAATGAGTTTTGGATCATTAAGTAAAGAAGCACATGAAACCTTAGCAATTGCTATGAATACAATGGGGGGACGATCTAACACAGGTGAAGGTGGAGAAGATTCATCTAGATACTTAGATAATAGAAGAAGTGCAACTAAGCAAGTTGCATCAGGGAGATTTGGTGTAACAACTGAATATTTAGTAAATGCAGATGAATTGCAAATAAAAATGGCTCAAGGTGCAAAGCCAGGAGAAGGTGGTAGATTACCTGGCCAAAAGGTAAATGAAGTTATAGGTAAGGTACGTCATGCAACACCAGGTATTGATTTAATATCACCTCCACCTCACCATGATATATATTCGATAGAAGATTTAGAGCAACTTATACATGATCTTAAAAATGTAAATCAAAATGCAAGTATATCTGTTAAATTAGTTTCAGAAGTTGGAGTAGGAACTGTAGCGGCAGGAGTTGCAAAAGCTAAAGCTGATTTAATATTAATATCTGGATATGATGGAGGAACAGGCGCAGCACCTCTTACATCACTTAGACATGCAGGAGTTCCATGGGAATTAGGTTTAGCAGAAGCACATCAAGTTCTTCTTTTAAATAACTTAAGAAGCCGAGTTACATTACAAACTGATGGTCAAATGAGAACTGGTAGAGATGTGGCAATTGCAGCACTTTTAGGAGCAGAAGAGTTTGGATTTGCAACAGCACCACTTGTAGTATCAGGCTGTATGATGATGAGAAAATGTCACTCTAATACTTGCCCTATGGGAGTTGCAACTCAAAATCCAGAGCTTAGAAAGAAATTTAGTGGAAAACCAGAGTATGTAATAAAATACTTTTTCTATGTGGCTGAAGAGCTGAGAGAAATAATGGCAAGTCTTGGGTTTAGAAAAGTTGAAGATATGATAGGTAGGGTAGATTTATTAGAAGTTAATAAAGAAATGCTAAATGATAAAACTAAATATTTAGATTTATCAGCAATACTTTATAAGCCGAACTTACCTCAAAGAATAGTTGGAAGAAAAATAATGAATCAAAACCATGGTTTAGATAAGGCATTAGATCATAATTTAATAGAATTAGCTAAAAAGAGTTTAGAGAACAAAGAAAAAACTGTCGCTGATATATCAATAAGAAATACTAATCGTACAGTTGGAACTATGCTTAGTGGTGAGATAGCAAAATTATATGGTGCAAATGGATTAGATGATGATACAATAACATTTAACTTTAGAGGAAGTACAGGTCAAAGTTTTGGTGCTTTTGGAATGAAAGGACTCACTTTAAATGTAATTGGGGATTGTAATGATTATTTAGGAAAAGGTCTATCTGGAGCCAAGATAACTGTTAGACCAGATGAGAATGTACAGTATAAATCAGATGAAAATATAATAGCAGGAAATACTTTGCTTTATGGAGCAACAAGTGGAGAGATTTATATAAGTGGAATTGTTGGAGAGAGATTTGCAGTTAGAAACTCTGGAGCTATAGCGGTAGTAGAAGGATTAGGTGAGCATGGTTGTGAATATATGACAGGAGGTAGAGTAGTAATCTTAGGAGATATAGGTAAAAACTTTGCAGCAGGAATGAGTGGAGGTATTGCTTATATATATAATAAAGATGAAAATTTAGAAAGAAAAATAAATAAAGAGTTTACAGAGATTGAAAAATTAGTTGAAGTAGAAGGAGAGGATGAATTAAGAAGTTTAGTAGAGAACCATTATAAATATACTAGTAGTCAAAAAGCTAAGTTTATTATAGAAAATTGGGAAGAGGAAAGACATAACTTCTATAGGGTAATACCAACTATATACAAAAATATAATTTATACAAGTAATAAGATTGAAGAATCTTCAATAATATAAGGAGGAGGAATATGGGCAAAGAAACTGGTTTTATAGATTATAAAAGAGAAAATCCAAACAAACGTCCTGTAGAAGAACGTATAAAAGATTATAAAGAAATATTTATACCCATGGATTATAAGGACGTAAAAGTTCAAGCATCAAGATGTATGGATTGTGGTGTAGCATTTTGCTCCTCTGAATTTGGATGTCCACTTGGAAATACAATACCTGAGATGAATGATTTAGTATATAGGGGACAATGGAAAGAAGCCTTAGATATGTTACTTAGAACAAATAACTTTCCAGAGTTTACAGGAACTGTATGTCCAGCTTTATGTGAAAATGCTTGTATATTAGGCTTATATAGTGAATCTGTTTGCAATAAAAGTATGGAAAAAAGTATAATTAATAAAGGATTTGAGGAGGGGTATATAAAAGCAAAACCTCCTATAGTTAGAACTGATAAAAAAATTGCTGTAATAGGTTCTGGTCCATCAGGTCTTGCTTGCGCAGATCAATTAAATAAGGCAGGACATAACGTAATTGTTTTTGAGAGGGATGATAATGTAGGTGGACTTCTTACTTATGGTATACCAGATTTTAAATTAGAAAAATATGTTGTAGATAGAAGAATAAATCTTATGAAAGAAGAGGGAATCATATTCAAAACAAATATGTGGATTGGAAGAGATTACCCTGCAAATTATTTAAAAAGAGAGTATGATGTATTAGTGCTTTGTGGAGGAGCAACGCAAGCTAGAGATTTACCTGTTCCAGGAAGAACACTAGAAGGTCTTTATTTTGCAGTAGATTATTTAAAACAACAGAATAAAAGAAATAGAGGAATAGAAATTGAAGAAAATGAGATAACAGCTAAAGGAAAAAATGTAGTCGTTATTGGGGGAGGAGATACAGGTAATGACTGTATTGGAACTGCTATTAGACAAGGTGCTAAAAATGTGTATCAAATTGATAGATCTAGCAAAAACTCAAAATATAAAAGTTTAGATAGCAATAAAACATGGCCATTAGGACCTATGATATTTAAAACATCTACATCTCATGAAGAGGGTGGAATAAGGGATTTTTCAGTTAAAACTGTAGCATTTAGTGGAGAAGCGGGTAAAGTTAAAAAGCTTCATGCAATTAGAATGGATGAAAATTATAATGAAATACCCGGAACTGAATTTGAAATAGATTGCGATTTAGTATTGTTTGCAATGGGATTTTTACATCCAGAACATGAATCTATGATTTATGATTTAGGCGTTGAATTAGATAATAGAGGAAATGTAAAAACAAATTCAAAATATCAAACATCAGTAGAAGGGGTATTTTCAGCAGGAGATATGAGAACTGGTCAATCTTTAGTTGCAAAATCAATTGCAGAAGGAAGAAATGTTGCTAGAGAAATAGACTTATATTTAATGGGAAATACAAACTTAAGATAAATATGAAGTTAACTAATAATTATGTGACAATAAAATAAATAATATAGAAAATATGAGATTCGAGAATTATGTTGAGAATCTCATATTTTTATTTATATAGATAAATATGTCCAATGATACAGCTTAAAAAAGATATTGAATATAATTAGTATCAGTATGTAAAAAAATAAATATTATAGAATAAATAACTTGTTTTTGAAATGGTAATAAATTTAATTATACATTAATATTGAGTAACCTAAATGATAAATATTCAAGTTCGGTATATAACAATATAGGGGGAATTTATGAAAACTATATCATTATACGCATCTTCAAGTGCTTATGTAACAAATAGATTTCCTAGATGTAACTATATTTTTAGTGAAAATATATATGCAGGTTGTAAATATAGGCAATACAATAGTTATAGATACATTTCCTTATTAAGGTTTAACTTTTCTTCTATAAGGAGTAATTTAGTAGATATTAAAAAAGCTATTTTATATATTGCTGTAAAAGGAAACTTATATGAATCATCCTACAACGATGAGCCTTTAAGTGTTGGATATAATAACTACTATTTTGATTTTTATAATGTTAATTATGAAAGTAGACCTAGATGTACACATATTAATTCAACAAGTAATATTTGTAATATAAATGGTTGTAGCTATATTGCAATGGATATAACAACTTTAGTATGTAAATGGATATATGGTTATTTATCTAATAACGGGATTTCACTATATGCAGGAAATAATTTAAATAAGATTTATGAGCTATATTCCAATAAAAGTTCAAGACCACCATTTTTAGAAATTTCTTATGACATAAAAGTTAGAAGCCTAGGTATATTTGCTCAAGAATCTAATTGCTATCATGTAACAAATGTATATGATGGATTAAGAGGAGCAACTGGTGCTACTGGAGCAACAGGCCCAACAGGCCCAACGGGACCTACTGGAATTCAAGGAGAGATAGGCCCAATAGGCCCAATAGGCCCAACAGGTCCTACTGGATTTATAGGATCTTATATACAGCTAAATGATGAAGATTATACAAATAATATAACTTCAGAAGGTACAAATTTAACATTATCAGATACAGGAATTGACCCTAGCTACACAAATGGTGGATATAGCTTAACGACAACAAGTACAACAAATGATACCCTTATTTTTGAACAACCTGGAATGTATAATATATATGTAAATCTAGTTACATCATTCGCTACATCAAGTACAGTAACAACAGGAGAAGAATATACTATGCTTTTCCAAGTACAGAATATATCTGGAACATATAATCAGTATTTGTTACATGAAGGCGTTATACCATCAGGTGGAGCATCAACATCTGTTAGTAATCAGCTAAGTGTCAATTTCTTATATAATGCAACTACTGCCAATGATGGCATTATCATTTCTTTATTTGGATTTGATTTTGAGCTTGCTAATCCAGAAATTTTACAAGTTGGCCAGATAATAGTAATTGCATCTAGATGGGGTAATGCTATAACTTAATATAAAATATGTTGTGGAGTTAAATAATAAAAAGGCATAGATATAATAACTAAGCCTTTTTATTATTTAACTAATTTAGCTATTTTTGTTTTTCATAACATAGCCATAAAATATAGACAATACAAAATGTTAAATCTATATTAAATCCATAACAAAATAAAATATAGTTAATATAATAAAAAGAAATACTTATATAAAGGGGAGGCAGTTATGGAGACATATATACACACAATAGATTGTAACAATTTATTAATAATATTTGCTATAGTTGCATTGACAGGGATTATATGTAGCAAAGTGAGTGAAAAAATAAAGATACCAGATGTGGTACTTTTTTTAATTGCAGGAATGATACTTGGTCCATCATTTTTAAAATTTATAGATATAAGCAAATATGGAGTAGAGAATCAATTAATATTAACTTTTGGATCAGCATTTATATTGTACTTAGGAGGAAAAGAAATAAGTTTAAAGGTATTAAAGAAAGTCAAAATATCTGTACTTTTACTTTCTAGTTTAGGAGTTTTAATTTCTGCATTTGTAATGCAGTCAATTATAGGATTCACATTTAATACTAGCTACATGACTGCATTACTTATAGGTTCAATAATAGCATCAACCGATCCTGCAACATTAGTGCCTATTTTTAATAGTGTAAAAATAAATAACAAAGTAAAACAGACAGTAATAAGTGAATCAGCTTTTAATGATGCAACTGGTGCTATATTAACATCAGCAGTACTGGCTATAATTTTATCCGGAACATTCTCACTAAAATCAAACTTATATGAGCTTATTATTATGGTAGTTGTAGGGATATTAGTTGGCGTTGCAACAGGACTTGTACTATTAGCTCTAGTAAATGATAAGCCATATGGTATATTTAAAGAATATACACCTATAGTATCTGTTTTATCAGTTGTAATTGCATATGAGCTATCTACTGCACTTGGTGGAAGTGGGTATATGTCATGCTTTATTGTAGGTATAATAACTGGAAATAAAAAGAACTTTAAATTATGGTTAAGTCAAAAACACTATGATACAGACTGTCATGTTGTAGAGACACTAGGTACAATTTGCAGGATGGCTATATTTATAATATTAGGAACTCAAGTAGATTTAGCAGTGCTTGGAAAATATTTAATTCCATCAATACTTACCGTACTTGGATTAGTTTTCATAGCAAGACCTATTTCCGTCTTAGTATGTACTATATTTGATAGAAAAGCAAAATGGAATAAAAGAGAAATACTCTTTATGATGTGGGTGAGAGAAACTGGGGTAATACCAGCAGCTCTTTGTGGTATTATAGCATCTATGAAGATATCTGGATATGAAATTATGTCTTCAGTAGTTTTTATGACTATATTAATAACATTAATAGTGCAGGGAAGCAGTACAAAATTTGTAGCTAAAAAACTAGGATTATTAGATGAAGATGATAAAGACAGTAATTAAAATACAAAATCCATATCTATAATTTAACATAGATATGGATTTTATATTTAAGCTAAAAACGTACATAAAACAAGAATAAGTAATGAATATAATGATTATTACGAATTTTAATGTCAAATAAAAGAGAAATATGGTATAATTATAAAGATTAAAAGAAAACTTACAGGGAGGAAAAGTATGTTTACAGTTATGGAAATGGTTCAGCCTAAAACGGTTGAGGAAGCATACGAGATATTGACAAAAAGAAAAAATAATCAAGTTATAGGTGGAAGTGCTTGGCTAAGAATGGGGAGTAAAAGAATAGGTACAGCTGTAGAGTTATCTCAGCTAGGCTTAGATTACATAAAAGATAGTGGAGATTACATAGAAATAGGTGCAATGACTACTTTTAGAAGTTTAGAAACTAGCAAATTACTAGAAGAAAATTTTGGTAGTATAATAAAAGACTCTGTAAAAGATATAATAGGAGTTCAATTTAGAAATGTAGTAACAATAGGTGGAACAATCTTCTCTAAATTTGGTTTTTCTGATTTAATAGTGGCTCTACTTGCTCTAGAATGCGAAGTGAAACTAGTGAAAAATGGAAAACTAGCTTTACGAGAGTTTTTAAATAAAGAATATGAAAAAGACTTACTTACTAAAATTTATATAAAGAAAAATAACGTAAAAGCATCATATAAAAGTTTAAGAAATGCACAAAGTGATTACGCATTATTAAATGTTTCTGTATCTAAATTTGAAGATAAAGTAAAAATATATGTAGGTGCAAGGCCTCAAATAGCTACTCTTGCAATTAAAGCTAGCGAGTTTTTATCAAATAATGAATTGACTGATGAGAATATAGAAAAAGCAGCTTTTATGGTTAGTGAAGAACTAACTTTTGGAACTAATATGAGAGCAACTAAAGAATATAGAAGTTTAATGAGCAAGGTACTTGTAAAAAGAGCATTAATGGAGGTCAGATAATGTTAGTAGAATTAAAGGTAAACTCAAAAAAGTATAAAATAGATATAGAGCCAGAGGAACAATTAGTAGATACACTTAGAAAAATAGGAAACTTAAGTGTTAAAAGAGGTTGTGATACAGGATGTTGTGGACTTTGTTCTGTCTGGATAGACAAAAAGCCAACATTATCATGTGCAACACTTACTGTAAGAGCAATAAATAAAGAAATAACTACAATAGAAGGATTAGAAAAAGAAGCTGAAGAATTTGCAAAAATACTTATAGCAGAAGGTGCTGAACAATGTGGTTTTTGTTCACCAGGATTTATAATGACAGTGCTTGCAATGAAAAATGAACTTGAAAATCCAACTGAAGAAGAAATAAAGCATTATTTAACAGGAAATCTATGTAGATGTACAGGATACATGGGTCAATTAAGAGCAATAAAAACTTATATGGGGGTAAAATAATATGAGTTTAGTAGGAAAAAGTATACCTAAAACAGACGGACTTGCAATAGCAACAGGTAAACCTGTGTATACAGATGATTTATCATCAAAAGATGCATTAGTAGTAAAAATACTTAGGAGTCCACATGCAAATGCAAAAATAAAAAATATAGATACAAAAAGGGCAATGCTTGTACCAGGAGTAGAATGTGTACTTACATATAAAGATGTACCAAATACGAGATTTACACTAGCTGGTCAAAGTTATCCAGAACCATCTCCATATGATAGATTAATATTAGAAGATAGGGTAAGATATGTAGGAGATGAAGTTGCTATAGTTGCAGCAGTAGATGAAAAAACTGCAGTTAAAGCACTAAAAATGATTAAAGTTGAATATGAAATATTAGATGCAGTTATTGATTTTGAAACTGCAATAGATAATAAAGTAATAGTTCACGAAGAAGAAGTACATACAAACTTTGATATAGGAATGCAAAGAGAAAGAAATATAGTTGCAACTCATGATTATACTAAAGGGGATGTTGATAAGGTATTAAGTGAGTGTGATATAGTTTTAGAAGAAACTCATTATACTCAAGCACAAGCACAAGCTATGATGGAAACATATAGGGCATATAACTATTTAGACCATATGGGAAGACTTGTTGTAATATCTTCAACACAAATCCCTTTTCATGTAAGAAGACATTTATCTAGAGCTCTAAATATACCTTCAAGTAAGATAAGAGTTATAAAACCAAGAATAGGTGGAGGTTTTGGTGGAAAGCAAACTGCTTGTGTAGAAATTTTCTCAGCACTTGTTACTTTAAAAACTGGAAAACCAGCTAAATTAATATATGATAGAAAAGAAACATTTAACTGTTCAAATAGTAGACATGCTATGAAAATGAATGTAAAAATAGGGGCTACTAAAGATGGTGTTATAAAGGTAATAGATATAAATGCTTTATCTGATACAGGAGCTTATGGAGAGCATGCATCAACTACATTTGGACTAGTTGGAGAGAAAAGTATACCGATATATAATAAACTAGAAGCTGCTAGATTTAAAGGTAATGTAGTTTATACTAATAAAATGCCATCAGGAGCTTTTAGAGGATATGGAGCAACTCAAGGATGCTTTGCAGTTGAATCAACTATAAACAAATTAGCTACTAAGTTAAATATGGATCCTGTAAAATTAAGACTTAAAAACATAGTCAAAGAAGGTGAAGTTACTTTTGCATATAATAAATCTATAAATAGTGCAAATTTAGCGGAATGTATAAGAAAAGGTAAAGAGATGATAAAATGGGATGAAAAATACCCATCACGTGACCTTGGAAATGGAAAAGTAAGAAGCGTTGGAATGGCACTTACTATGCAAGGTTCTGGAATAGCTGGAATTGATACATCTTCAGTTGAGATAAGGCTAAATGATGATGGGTTCTATACGCTATATGTTGGTTCTACTGATATGGGAACAGGAAGTGATACTATACTTGCACAAATGGCATGTGATATTTTAGAAACTACTATGGACAAGGTTACTGTTGTATCTGCAGATACTGATATAGTACCTTATGATCCAGGATCTTATGCATCAAGTACAACTTATGTTACTGGTATGGCGGTAGTTAAAGCATGTCAACAATTAAGAGAAAGGATAATAGAAGTAGGAGCTAGTAGGCTAGAGATAGCTAAAGAGCTTGCTGAGTTTGATGGAGAGAAGGTATTCTGTGATGATAAATCTATATCTGTATTTGATTTAGCTGTTGATTTTACAGTTGGACCTAATAAGATTCAGTTAAATGGATTTGCATCTCATGGAAGTCCAGTTTCACCACCTCCTTATATAGCAGGATTTGTTGAAACTGAGATTGATAAGGAAACTGGTAAGGTTGAGATTATTGACTATGTTGCAATAGTTGATTGTGGTACTGTTATTAATAGAAATCTTGCTACTATACAAACTGAAGGTGGTATAGTTCAAGGTATAGGTCTTGCTTTATTTGAGGAAGTAAGATATTTAGAAAGTGGTCAAATGGATAGTAATAGCTTTATGCAGTATAAGATTCCTGCTAGAAGTGATATTGGTACTGTTAGAGTTGATTTTGTTGAGACTTATGAGCCAACAGGTCCATTTGGAGCAAAAAGTATAGGTGAGGTTGTTATTAATACTCCTGCTCCTGCTATTCAAGATGCTATATATAACGGTGTTGGGGTTAGAATTAATAGCCTTCCGATGACTCCAGAAAAGATATTCATGGATATGAATAACTAGTATATAGTTTTTATGTAATTATATATCAAAAACACATTGATAAATTTATCAATGTGTTTTTTTTATGAAATAAGAAGAATTATGATATATTATAAATATAAATTTAAAATAATATAGATTAATTCAGTTTATTGAGGGGGATATTGTGAAAAAAACAGAGACTAATCATAAAACTTATATGTATATGCCGGAGAAAGATTTTGTAGTTTATTATTATAAAGATACTGAAATTCCCGAGGTACCACTTCATTATCATGAATTTTATGAGTTACTATTTCTTATAGATGGAAATTTAGATTATATAGTAGAAGATTATATATATCATTTAGAAAAGGAGATCTATTATTTATACCTCCAGGTGTGTTTCATAATCCAATTATTCATAATTTTGATGTACCTTATGAAAGATATGTACTTTGGATATCTGTATTTGCCATTAATAAAATTTTTGAGCTAGATGAAGATGCGGACATTTTTAAAGACGAATCTTTTAATAAATCATTTTTACTTAGAAGTAAAGGATATATTGCATCAACACTTCAAGGCGCTTTTAAATCACTTTTTGATTCTTATGAAGAAAAGAAGTATTGTTATAAGAGTGAAGGTTATTCAATTATTATTCAAATTTTAACAATGTATAATAGAGAGTTATACAATAGAACAAAAAATATAATGAGTGGAAGTAAAGATACATTAATAAGTAGTATATTACACTATATAAATGCACATATAACAGAAGATTTATCTTTGGATAATATTGCATCAATATTTTTTATTAACAAATATACTATATCTCATAAATTTAAAGATGTTATGAATATATCATACTACCAATATGTTATACAAAAAAGATTAAGTATAGGAAAGCAGCACTTATTAGAAGGTATGCCTGCTAATAGAGTATATAAGGTTTGTGGTTTTAGTGATTATGCATGTTTTTATAGAGCATTTAAAAAAGAATATGGGTTTTCTCCAAGTAAATTAAAACAAATTCATAAAGAATGTATGAATATATACTAAAATATAGAATTAAAAAATAGCAAGAATAACAATAATTAAAGCAATTATATGCATTTTAATTGTAATAAAAATTAAGTATACTAATATAAAATTTAAATATAATAAAATTTATGAGTATATGGAGATTAAATATGTCGATTAGAAATTTTAAGTTTAAACTTATAAACAATAAAGATAATATAGTTAGCTTTTCTAGTGAAGATATAGTTGCTAAAGTACAAGTATTAGAAGAGGATATATTAAGAGTTATAATACATAAAGAAGATGGATTAAAGTTAGATAAAACATGGTTAGTTGCTCCTGGCATGGATGATATACCTTTTGAAGGAAGAGATAAGTTTGATACAACAGGATTTAGCTTGCCAGAATTTAAATTAGATGAAAGTGATGAATTTGTAAAAATATCTACTTCAAAAGTGGAGGCATCAATAAATTTACTTAATTTTAGGATTACTTGGTATTATGTAGATGATAATAAAAGAGTTGAATTTATGAGAGATAGACAGACTCAAGCATATAATTTTAAAGGAGAGCTTGGTGATGGTATATATCACTATATAAATAGAAATAGAAGAGAACAGTATTTTGGCTTAGGTGAGAAGGCAGGAAATTTAAATAGATATGGAAAAAGGTATAGAATGCTAAACATAGATGCTATGGGCTATGATGCAGAGAGTACAGATCCACTATATAAACATATACCTTTTTATATAACTAGAGATGAAGAAACTAATTTATCTTATGGTATATTCTATGATAATATGTCTAATGCAATATTTGATATGGGTCAAGAGTTAGATAATTATCATGGACACTATAGATATTTTTATTCAATAAATGGAGATCTAGATTATTATGTAATTGCTAAAAAAGATATACCATCTATAGTTAAAACATTCAGTTGGATGAGTGGTAAGACAACATTTTCACCTAAATGGAGTTTACACTATTCAGGATCAACTATGACATATACAGATTCACCAGATGCAGAAGAGCAGTTAAAGAAGTTTGTTGATTTATGTGAAGAAAACGATATACTAAGTGGATCATTCCAATTATCGTCAGGATATACATCAATAGGTGATAAGAGGTATGTATTTAACTGGAATAGAGATAAGATACCTTCACCTGAGAAACTGACAGAGTATTTTCATAAAAAAGGTTTAAGATTATGTGCAAACATAAAGCCGGCTTTATTATTAGATCATCCAATGTTTGAGGAGTTAAAAGAAAGAGGGTTATTTGTAAAAGAAGAAAATTCTGATACACCTTATTTATGTCAATACTGGGATGAATTAGGTGCACACTTAGACTTTACTAATATTGACACTATAAATTGGTGGAAAGAACAAGTAACGAAACAGCTTTTAGAGTATGGA
The DNA here is from genome assembly GCF_900604535.1 of Romboutsia sp. Marseille-P6047. Classification (NCBI taxonomy): domain Bacteria; kingdom Bacillati; phylum Bacillota; class Clostridia; order Peptostreptococcales; family Peptostreptococcaceae; genus Romboutsia; species Romboutsia sp. Marseille-P6047. The sequence continues at coordinate 15,078 of NZ_UWOT01000007.1, read as the reverse complement.
ATAGATTCTACATGGAATGATAATAATGAATATGAAATATGGGGAAATAATAAATTAAATGGATTTGGAAAAGAGATAGATTTAGAGCTTGTTAGATCTATAATGCCATTACTGATGATGAAATCATCATTTGAAGCTCAAAAAGAGTTTAATCCAAGTGAAAGACCATATTTAATATCAAGATCTGGATGTCCAGGGATACAAAGATACGTTCAAACTTGGAGTGGAGATAATTACACTTCATGGAAAACACTAAAATATAATATAAAAATGGGAAATGGATTAAGTTTGTCTGGAATATACAATCATGGTCATGATATAGGTGGATTCTCTGGAAATGCACCAGAGCCAGAGTTATTTGTAAGGTGGGTACAACAGGGAATAATGTATCCTCGATTTACAATACATTCTTGGAATGATGACAAGACTGTAAATGAGCCATGGATGTATCCAGAATACACAAAAACTATATCTAATTTATTGAAGCAAAGAAATCGTCTAATACCATATTTATATGACTTACTTTATAAAGCACACAAATATTACGAACCGATAGTAAAGCCAACACTATATGATTTTGGAAATGTAGATAAAAATACATTTGAAGAAAATGATGAATTTATGCTAGGTAATGCATTATTAGTTGCTTGCGTAGTGAATAAAGGTGATAAAGAGAGACTTGTATATCTTCCTAAAAATGATTTTGGATGGTATGATTTTAATACTCATGAATGGTATGAAGGTGGAAAGACAGTTACGATACCAGCTCCTTTAGAGTATTCACCAGTATTAGTTCAAGGTGGCAGTATAATACCTATAAATGAAGCCGATGTAACCTTTAATAGCAAAGAAAATGATGAAAGAGCATTTTATATATTCCCTCCAAAAGGAAATTCTACATTTGAATATAAATTCTTTGAAGATGATGGAATTACAAATGACTATGAAAATAATCATTTTTTATATAAATTTAATGTAATTACTACTGATTTTGATATATCAATAAGCTTAAAAACAGAAGGTAAATATAATGTAGGATATAATAGTATATCTATTTATTTACCTAAAGATGAGAATAGAGTTTTTAAGATAAATGGAAGCATTTTAGATAAAAATTTGAAGTATATTTTAAAATAATTATTTATTTTTTAATAAAAGCTACTAGATTTAATCACACATCTAGTAGTTTTTTACTTTATTCAAAACCATTATTTATTATAAATTTATTCAGAATAAGTTTAAATAAAACGTAATAAATTAATAGGTTACTAAATAATATAATTTTATATGATAGAATATCTAGTTATAATAAATTTTTATGGAGATGATTAAAAGTTATGAATAAGATAGGGATTATATATTTTTCTGGAACAGGAAATACAAAGTTTGTATCCAAAAATATAAAAACTGAGTTAGAAAGATATAGAAAAGAAGTTAAATTAATAAATATAGAAAAAGATATAATAAATCCAAATGACTATGAATCATTGATAATAGGAGGTCCTATATATGTAGAAAGATATCCAGATATATTACTTGAATATGTAGAAAAGTATCTAGGAGAATATCAAGGAAACTGTATGCTTTTTACTACTCAAGGAGCTAAGAGGGAAAGTTTTGCATTTCAACATTTTATGAATAGATTTCCATTTATTAATATTAGATATTGTATGTATATACCAATGCCTAATAATTTCTATAATTTCATGTTTGAAATGTCGTCAAAAGAAGAAGAGAAACAATTAATAAAAGAGAGTGAAGTATTAATAAAAAAAGAAATAAAAGATTTTTTTAATGGAAAAATAAAAGTTTATCCCAAAAATAATTTTAATGTAACTATGGTAGATAAGATTTATAAGATATTTTATAATTACTATACGAGATTTTTAACTAAGAAGATTAATATTGATATAAATAAATGTAATAATTGTAAACTATGTGAAAAGAGTTGTCCTGTTAATTGTATTAAAATAGAAGAGAATGCTAATTTTAATAAAAACTGTATACTTTGTCAAAGATGTATGAGTCATTGCCCAAACAAAGCGTTTCTGTATAAGAACAAATCATTTATACAATATAATCCTAACTTTAAAGAATTTAGTGAGACTTTAAATGATAAGATAGAGTAAAGTTGATTAAATAATTAATAGTAAATCAAATATAAAATTATTAGAAGCCAATATTGCCATTAACAATAAAATAAAAGTATGTATCACTAATAATAGTGATACATACTTTTTTATGTAAATAATAAAGTTATAAAGAAGTTTTTATAGCATTAACAATTTTACTTTTAAAAATATTAATATCAGTATGTTCTACTTCTATAGGAACCTGAATTTTTTCGAATAGGTCAAAAATCATATCATCAGTTATATCACAAGAGCTAGTATCTGCGACTATAATATTTTCATATTGACCATATTGTTGTCTAATATCATAAATATCAACAGCATTTGCAAACTTATTTAATTCATCAAACTTAGTAACCCATCCAGACGTTATATATAAATTTTTATTATCAATAATACTTCTTTTATTTTTTTTATCTTTGATTATTAATTCCATACAATTTGCTTCACTAAAAGTAATAACATTATCATAATTTTTTAAAAAATCATGGAACTTATAATGGCATTTACTTCCATATAGTAAAATAATTTTATCTGCATCAATCTTATTTAAATTATTAACTATCTCTGATTTTAACTTATTTAAATTTACATGAAGGCCAAAGGGCAAATATTTTAGATTAATATCATCGTCAAAGATTTTTTCTTCTTTAATTTCTTTTAAAACTTCATTTAACTCGGGTTCAAAAACACCACATGATAAGATGAAGACTTTCATAAAAGCGATACCTCCTTTTAAATGTAAATACATTATTTGATCTAATATATAGAATGGGAATTAAAATATTCTTTTTTATCTAAATAAGTTAAAATACCAATAGAAAGAAGTAATACAACAGTAGCACTAAGACCTGCCTCAGGTCCAAAAATTCCACCAGATATAAACCTATTTCCAACTAAGTTTAAATCTATTAAACTTGAAACCTCAACATTTATACCACTAACTTCAAATCCAAATAAATTACCTTGGGCAAAATTCCAAGCAGAATGCATACCACAAACAGTCCATAAATCATTAGTTTTTATAACATATAGGCCATAAAAAATACCAACTAATACTATATTTATTACAGCAATAAAGCTTACATTAGGATTAGTTAAATGTAATAAACCAAATAAAGTTGATGATATAAATAAACCTATACCAATATTGTATCTTGCTCCTAAAATGTTCATTAGCCATCCTCTAGTTACAATTTCTTCAGTAGCACCTTGAATAATCCATCCTATTAAAATAATTAAAACTCCACTTAAAGCAGATATACCAATTGGTTGAGTTGGATTATTTTCAAGACTTACAAATCCAAATATAAATAATATTAAAACCACAGCACACATCATAAGTATTCCAATAATAAATCCTAAAGAATATTTTTTGCTCCAATTATTTTTATTAAATCCAATAGAAGAAAATTGTCTTTTTTCTATGAACTTTACTCTTATAAATACTAGGAGATATAAATATAAATGAAACTAATGTTATTAATAAAAATAATAAATCTTGGTTACTTTGAAATATATTAAATCTATTTAAGATAAGATATAAAGGGGTTACACCAATGGCCCCAATAAGTGAACCTATATTCATAAATATTAATGTAAGAATAATTGCCCAGACAATGTTAGGTAACTTCTTACTTTTTTTAGCTTCATCTATAAGGCATTCATTTTTAACAAACATATAAAATCATCCAATTATTATAAAGTCTTGCATATTAATTGTAGTTATATTTTTATATAAAATCTAGTTAAATTATAATTTTATATAAGAATATAAAGAAATAAGTGAATACTTTAATAGCATTCACTTATTATTTTATTTAATATTATTAATAAATTATTTTAGACCTAAATCTGAAAGCATCTGTGATATTCCGTACGTCTGGTCATATTTAGAGTAGTATTCACTAAAAACATCATCAACAGATGAATCTTGATAAACATCAAATTCAATTCCTTTATATTCAGATTTGATACACTTTAAAGTAGTATTATTTAAATAATTTTTTAATCTTAATATATAATCTTTTATATCTTCATTAGGTAAAACTTTTAATTCGTCAATATTTTGAGCTACTATGTATGCTGATTTATTTATTTCTTCAGATGAAATACTTTCACTTAGTTGAGATTTTATATGTTCTAAAAATTCCTCAGTAAGTTCTAATTCATCTAAATTTTCATCTTTTAAAACGTATTGGATTTTATCTAAAATCATAGCATTATTCCATTTATATTTATTAGAAGTATCCTGATTATTAAGTTTATTATTCATTTTTATTATCTCCTATTTAAATTTAATGTTATTATATCAAAATTATAAGTATTTATCATCAATATCAACGTATAATAACCTTGTTATGGTATAGGTTATATGTTAATATTAGGAATACTTATATAAAAAATAATTAATACAATGATTTATATATAACTATATAAACTTTTAAAATATGGAGGCAAAATGAATAATAAACCAAAAACAGAAATAGGATTAAAATATAATAAAGCAATAAAAATGAATAAAAATTTTATGTATCAAGATTTAAAAAGAAGTAATTGTTACAATACGGATTTTTCAAACTCAAATTTTAACTTTACAAGTTTAAGAGGAGCACATTTTAAATCTTGCAATTTTTATGGATGTACATTTAAATCATCAGAAATAATAGGAGCAAATTTAAAGAAAAGCAAATTTAAGAATGCAAAATTTGAAAATACGGTATTTGAATCTACTAATTTAGATGATGTAGATTTTTCAGGAGCAAAATTTAAAAATGTAATATTCTTAAATACAGATATATCTAAATCAAAAAATCTTAATATAGATTCATCTAAAGTAAAAATATTCAAGGAAATGCCAGTGATAGAACTTAGTGAAAGATTAGAATGTGCAATAAAAAGTGCAATGGAAAATGAATTTGTTAAAAAATCTAGAACATTAGATACTAAAGATGGTGGAATTAATTTTGTAAGTATAATGATACTTTTAGAAAACTTTAAAGAAAAGCAATTAATAGATGGATTAATGCTAATAGGGGAAAGAATAGATAAAGAGTTTTGTACATTAAGTTATATAATAAAAAACTTAGAAATTTATAAATCTCAAGGTTTATTATAATTTAAATAAAATGATATAATAGATAATTCATAATACCATTTTATTATTTCATATATATTAATATTAAATGTTTAAAAGGGGATATAAAATGAACGATTTAAAATTAAATATATATGAAATTGTTCGCAATGTGGTTGTAAAAGTATTTATTATAACACTAATAAATTTAGAATGAATTCAAATGGAAATAATATAGAAAATGCTCTTCAAGAAAATAGTATCTTGGAGAGTTTTTTATTAAAAATAAATAAATATTTCATGATAAATACCTTGACTTAGAGTTAGCTTCAAGTACTATACTAAGAATAGATTTGAAATTAATTTTGTTAAAAATAAATAATAACTTTAGGAATAACAGCTTAACATATTTATACTTAGACATCAAAATCCTAAAAATAAAAAGGAGAAATTTATTATGGTAAAATCTAAAGTATATTTTACTAAAGAAATAACATCAAATAGTTTAATTGAAATATATAAGGCTATGGGAGTAACTCTAAAAGGAAAAGTAGCTGTTAAAATTTCTACAGGAGAGCCTGGTGGACATAATTTCTTAGAACCTAATTTAATTAAAGATCTTGTTAATAAATTAAATGGAACAATAGTTGAATGCAATACTGCTTACCCTGGTGGAAGAAATGAAAGTAATGTACATTGGGAAACTATAGAAAAGCATGGATTTAAAGCTATATCACCATGTGATATATTAGATGAAGATGGTGATATGACTATTTTAGTAAAATGTGGTAAGAATTTGAGAGAGAACTATGTTGGTAATCATTTGCAAAATTATGATTCAATGCTTATACTTTCTCATTTTAAAGGTCATGCAATGGGAGGGTTTGGTGGAGCACTAAAAAATATGTCTATAGGACTAGGATCTTCTAGAGGAAAATTACACATACACACATCTGGAGAAGGTGGAAATTTTGAGGATATGTTTACTGCTGACCATGATTCTTTCTTAGAATCAATGGCTGATGCGGATAAATCAGTTATGGATTTTATGGGAAGAGAAAATATTGTATATATAAATGTAGCAAATAAACTATCTGTAGATTGTGACTGTGATGCTAATCCAGATGAGCCTAAAATGGCTGATATAGGTATTTTAGCATCAACCGATCCAGTAGCCTTAGATCAAGCTTCAGTAGATTTAGTATATCAATCTAAAGATCCAGGTAAATCATATCTAATTGAAAGAATGGAATCTAGAAATGGTATTCATACTGTAATATCAGCTGAAAGCTTAGGTCTTGGCTTTAGAGAATATGAATTGATAAATATTGACTAATATAAAAGCTAGATGAAAATTTTCGTCTAGTTTTTTATTTTAAGAGGAGAATATATAATTAACGAGAACCTGTTATTAGATGAGATAAAATACAGAAAGTTAGGGGGATAGCAAAGTATGGATAAAAATATTCAATTAAAAAAAGAAAAAAGTAAATTATTAAGAGTACTAGATTATGTTGAAATGATAGGTAATTTATTACCTCATCCAGCAACATTATTTATAATTTTAAGTGTATCTATAGTTATATTATCAGCAATAATGGGGGGCATGGGTACAAATGTTACATATGAGGCAGTAGATACTACAACAGAAGCAATAGTTCAAAATACTGTAACAGCTCAAAGTTTGTTATCAGCAGATGGTATAAGATTTATATTTACAAATGTTATAAGCAATTTTACTAGTTTTTATCCATTAGGAGCAGTATTTACAATAATTTTATGTGTAGGAGTAGCAGAAGGAACAGGATTTTTATAAGCAGGTTTAAGAAAAATTGCAAAAGTAACTCCAAAAAGGTTTGTTACATCAATGGTTGTATTACTTGGTATTATGTCAAATGTGGCATCATCAACAGGATATGTAGTTCTAGTCCCATTAGGTGCAATAATATTTATGAGTTTTAAAAGACATCCAATTGCTGGATTAGCCGCAGCATTTGCAGGTGTTTCTGGAGGATGGAGTGCTAATTTACTAATAGGAAGTAACGACCCAATGTTTGCAGGAATATCTACAGAAGCAGCTCGTATTCTGGATCCAAATTATTTTGTACAACCGACTTCAAATTGGTACTTTATGGTAGCATCAACGTTTGTAATAACAATTATTGCTACGTATATAACAGAAAAAGTAGTAGAACCAAGGCTTGGAGAGTATGAGTGTGAAGAAAGATATATAGTAGAAGATATATCTAAAGAAGAAAAAAGAGGTATGAAGTTTGGTATTATTTCATTACTAATATATATTTTTATAATTTTAGCGCTAATAGTACCTAAAAATGGTATATTAAGAAATCCAGAGACTGGAGGGATACTAACATCTCCATTTATGAGTAGTATAATACCTATAATGGGCGGAGTCTTTTTAGTTCCAGGAATATTTTATGGAATAGGATCAGGAACTATAAAAAATGATAAAGATATTATAGAACTAATGGTAAAAGGAATAGGAGGAATAAGTAGCTTTTTAGTACTTATATTCTTTGCAGCTCAGTTTGTAAAATATTTTGATTATTCAAATATAGGAACTATTATATTAGTAAGCGGAGCCAGATTTTTAGAAAGTACAGGGTTTGTAGGACTACCTCTTATAATATGTTTTATAATATTAACATCTATAATAAATATATTTATAGCAGTTGATTCAGCTAAATGGGTACTTATGGCACCTATATTTGTACCAATGTTTATGAGAATTGGATTATCACCAGAGTTAACACAAGTTGTTTATAGAATTGGTGATTCATGTACAAATGTAATCGCACCACTTATGCCGTTCTTTGCTTTGATAGTTGCATTTTGCCAAAAATATGATAAGAAAGTTGGTATTGGAACATTAATAACTACTATGGCACCGTACTCAATAGGTTTTTTAGTTGGATGGACAACATTATTTATAGTTTGGTATATCTTTGAATTACCACTAGGTCCTGGATCTGAGATTTTTTTAATATAATATTAATAAATTGTAATATTATGTTAAGGATATAGTAATATTTATTATGTATAATTAGCTTAAATTTAATATTTTTGTAACGGGGAGATAGTCATAATGAAGAAAAATATTTTTAAGTTAATAATATGTATAAGTATAATATTAGTTTCAAGTATTTCTATATTAGGATTTAGTGATGAAGAAAGTTATGCAGATATAAAATTTAAAGAAAATGTAGTATTTTATGCTCAGCATCAAGATGATGAAACTTTATGGGCATCAAGTGCAATAATTGAAGCCATAAATGAAGTAGGTGCTGATCATGTTTATATAGTTCAGGTATCTTATGGAACAGGAATAAAGGTATTTAACAATGAAAAACTCTTTGAAAATATGAGTAATATAGATAAATACGAATATAGAGAAAGAGAATTTCTTTCAGCTGTAAATCAATTAGGGATAAAACGTGAAAATGTAGTATTACTACCTAGAATAAATAATACAGGATCTACTAGCTTTGACTTAATGGAGCAGGTAGCTTTAAAATTTGAAAAAGAATTAAAAAGTGTTACTCATATAGCACATACTTATAAATTAGATTGGCATTTACAACATTTAAAAAATGGATCTGTTATTCAATCTTTATATAATGCAGGGATGATAAAAGATGTAAGGTACTTTGTTAAACCAGAATATGAAAAATATATACCAAAAGAAGAAAAAATAATTTATAAGACAATATCTTTAAAAGATAAAGAAAAGATAAAAAAAGCATGCGAAGAATACAAGTTAGTAAATGAGGATGAAAAAAGAGATGGTATTGGATATAAGTCAGATCATAAATCATTTGATAGATTAATCATAAATTACAGTTCAATACTTCATACAGCTAATATTTAAAATAAGTAGAAATGGAGAGAATCTCATATTCTCTCCATTTCTACTTATTTTAAGTAAACTTTTTTAGGCCTTGTAATTTGTTAGTAATAATAATAAAATTAACAAATAAAATATAAGTAATTTAGAGATTTAGGGTGAAGTTGAATGGTATATGGTTGGTATTATGATACAGTAATAGGTAGAATTATAATAAGAGAAGAAAACAGTAAAATAACAAATTTAGATTTTTACAAAGTTGATGATAATTTTGAATTAAAAGAAACTTATACATTGAAAGAAGCAAGTAAGCAGCTAAATGAATATTTCCAGGGAAAAAGAAAAGATTTTGACTTAGACTTAAGTATTAAAGGAAGTAAATTTCAAGTAAATGTTTGGAATAATTTAAAAACTATTAAATATGGGCACAAATTAACATATAAAGAACTAGCAATAAAAGTTGGAAACAAGAATGCATCACGTGCTGTTGGAAATGCAAATGCTAAAAATCCAATACCAATATTTATACCATGTCATAGAGTAATTAAATCAGATGGAAGTATTGGTGGATACTTAGGTAGTTCTAAAGAAGGAATTAGAATAAAAGAGTATTTAATTAGGTTAGAAAAAATACAAAAATCACCTATATAATTTATAGGGTGATTTTTTATTTTAAAAATTGTAAGGTGAATATTAAGAATTTGTAAGAATCTTTAAAGGATAGTGTAAGAATCATATTTTATAATAATATTAATAAAAAATATGAGAGGTAATTTTATTATGAAAATTTTGATATTGACAGGTGCATTTGGCATGGGACACTATTCCGCAGCTCAAGCTATAAAAGAGGAAATACTTTTAGATGAGCCATATGCAAATATAGAGATAATAGATGTAGTAGATTATATATTTCCTAAAATAAGTAAAATAATATATAGAGTATTTAATTTCGTAGTAAGTAAATTTTTATTAATGTATAATTATTTTAATATAATAGCATCAAGAAATCCTAGTACGCCTATTAAGGCATTAGTAGCAAAAAAAATAGATATTTTATTAAATGATAAAAACATAGATATGATAATATCAACTTTTCCAATTTGTAGTCAATATGTATCTGCATATAAAAAAATAAAAAATAAGAATATTCCTTTATTTACTTATATAACAGATATAGATGTAAACGAAGAATGGATTTGTGAAAATACAGATATGTATTTTGTAGGTAGTAAACAAACCAAAGAATCATTGATTAAAAAAGGTGTAGGAAAAGAAAAAATAATAGTATGTGGTATACCTGTAAAACATGATTTTAAAGACCAAGCGATTACCGAAATAAGAAAAAATAATAAAGAAATACTAATAATGGGAGGGGGATTAGGCCTAATACCTCAAGGGGATAAAATATTAGATTATTTATCAAATATAGAGAATATAAATATTACTTTTATTGCTGGTAAAAATAAAAGGTTAATAAAACAAATTAAAGAAAGTTATCCAAATATAAATGTATTAGGATACTGTGATAATGTTTATGATTATATGAAAAAAGCAGACTTACTTATTACAAAGTCTGGTGGAATTACATTATTTGAAGCAATACATTCTACTACGCCACTATATGTTATAAGACCTTTTTTATGTCAAGAAATTGGAAATGCAAAATTTATTCAAGAGCATAGAATAGGAAAAGTAATATGGACAAGAGGAACAGATATATATGAAGATTTAACATTTTTATTAGAAAATGATATTTTATTAGATGATATGAAAAAAAATATAAAAAATATAAGAGAAAACTTGGATAATTCGTCTCCATTAGCTTATTATAATAAGAGCTTAAATTTATGCTATTATAATGTAAGTAATAGTTATATAAAAATTTCGGGAATATAAATTTAAAACAATAAAAGAGTATAATGAGAAATAAGAAAATATGGAGGAAAATAATCATGAGTTATAATATACTTGTAGTAGAAGATGATATAGATATAATAAAATTATTAAAAATATATTTAGAAAATGATGGTTATAATGTATATTCAGCAAATAACGGCATTGAAGCATTAAAAATAGTAGAAAATATAAAAATAGACTTAGTAGTTATGGATATAATGATGCCTAAAATGGATGGATATGAGCTTACAAAGAGAGTAAGAGAAAAGTATAATGTACCAATAATTATTTTATCTGCAAAAAATGAAGATAGTGATAAAATATTAGGGCTCAATTTAGGTGCAGATGATTACATTACAAAGCCTTTCAATCCGTTAGAAATAGTGGCTAGGGTGAATTCTAATTTGCGTAGGTTTTATCATTTGAATAATCCAAGCAAATATAGTGATGAAAGTAGTAAATTAGTAGTAGGTGACTTAGTATTAGATAGACAAAAATTAGCACTGTTTAAAAGAGGACAAGAAATAACTGTTACGCCAACAGAATATAAAATATTATTGTTGCTTATGAAAACACCAGGAAGAGTATATACAAAAGTACAAATTTATGAAGATATAAATGGAGAATATTTTTCTAATGATGATAATACAATGATGGTTCATATTTCTAGACTTCGTGAAAAAGTAGAAGATGATTCTAAAAATCCTGAATATATAAAAACTGTAAGGGGAATAGGTTATAAAATTGAAGATAAATAAGGGTATAAAAGGAAGTCTATTCACTCTTCTGGTTAGGAACTATATATTTTTTACAATGGCTATTGCTATTTTACTAGGAACTATAATGTTAATATCTAACTATAGATATGATGCTATTATGAGAGAGCCTAAAGTAAATGATTTAGTAGATTATGCTAGCTTAGTTTCTAAAGAAGAGTATGGAGGAATGCCTATAGAAAAGTTAATGGGTAAGGGATCATATATAGAAGTTTTAGATAAAGATAATAATGTTGTATATAAAAGTAAAGGTGATAAGATAAATAAGGAATATACAAAAGATGAACTTGAATGTATACAAAGTTATTTACCACAATGTGAAATAAGAGTAGAAGAATACTATAATTCTAAAAATGAAAAAAATACCTCTGTAACTATAAATTATTATAGTGATGAGAATAGAGATAAAATATATATTATAGACAAAGACTTAAATTTAATTTACACAAATATAAAAACTAATAGAAAATCTTTTACTGAAAATGAGTTTAAATACCTTACTGGAGAAGAGTTTAAAGAATATGATGTAAGAAAGTATAAATTTAAGAACAAAAATAATGAAGATTTTACATTAATAAGCTATATACCTAGATTTGGGGACTCAATTGCTAAAAGATTAAGTAATGCTACAAATGAATCTATTATCGCATTTATTGTAGTATACATAATATTAGCTATTTTATTTATATTATGGATGAATAAAAAGATAAAAAAACCATTAAAAATATTAAATGGAGCTATTGTAGATTTTAAAAATGGTATTAGAAGGACTTATCTACAATATGAAGGACCAAAAGAGTTTGCGGATATTTTCCGTAGTTTCAATGATATGTCGAGTAAATTATATGAAAGTGAACAAAGAAGTAAAAGACTAGAAGAAGAAAAGCAGAAAATGCTTGCTGATATATCACATGATTTAAAGACACCAATAACTGTTATTAAAGGATATTCAAAAGCCGTGTGTGATAATTTAGTGAATGAAGATGAAAAGAATCAATATCTTATGACTATTTATCAAAAGGCAGATAATTTAGATGAACTTATTAATACATTTCATGAATATAGTAAAATGGAGCATCCAGAGTACAAATTAGTTTTAGAAAAAATGGATATATGTGAATATATTAGAGCTTATCTTGCTCAAAAATATAATGAATTATATATTAGTGGAGTAGAACTAAATGCGGACATACCAGAAAGTGTTATTTATTGTGATATTGATAAAGTTCAATTAAAACGGGTATTTGAAAATTTAGTTTCTAATACACTTAAACATAATAAAAATAAGGTATCTATTTTATTTAATATAAAAGAAATAGATGATAAGGTAAGAATAATAATAGGAGATAATGGGGTAGGAATATCAAAATCAATAGCCAAAAATATTTTTGACCCATTTGTAGTAGGAGAGCAATCTCGAACAAAACAAGGGTCTGGATTAGGATTGGCATTGAGTAAAAAAATAATAGAAGCTCATAGTGGAGCTATAAGACTTGTTGATGCTAAGAAAAATTATAAAACAGTATTTGAAATATTACTACCTATAAGTAAAAAATAATTATAAAATTAATAAAATCATATATTTAAATATTACATGAATATGACTTCTGAAATGGATTTTTTTGTTTCGTCATAATCTAATTATTATAGTGATATCAACACTAATATTCGACAAAAATATAAATATAAAATAAATTTTCAAATTTTAATTAAAAAATATTGACATAAATCATAAATAATAGTATTCTCTTCTAAGAAATAATTTTGATACTTTAATTTGGTCCAGAGAGGCTATAAAGAATGGTTACATATTTAGTGAAGAGTAAACTTGTGTAATAATCCTTTTATCACCTCTGATAAGAGGATTTTTTTATAATTTAGTATAAAACTTATACTTAATATGTAATTGTACGGAGTGTCATCATAAAGAGTTATTTAAGACAACGGAGGTACAATCAATGAAATTAAAAAAATTATTAGCAATAGCAACAACAGCAGTATTATCAACATCTTTATTAGTAGGATGTTCATCAAACACAGAAGAAGATGATAAAATATCAGTAGCAATGATAACTGATGTTGCTGGGGTAAATGACCAATCATTTAACCAATCAGCTTGGGAAGGATTACAAAAAGCTGAAAAAGAATTGGGTGTTGAAGTTAAATACTTAGAATCTACTCAAGATGCAGATTACATGCAAAATGTAGAAACATTAGTAGATCAAGGGACTGATTTAATAATAGGTGTAGGTATGAAGTTAGCTCCTACAATAGAAGAAGCAGCTAAATCATATCCAGATCAAAAATTTGCAATAGTAGATGAAACTTATGAAGAAATACCATCAAATGTAAAGTCGATATTATTTAATGCAGAGCAATCAGCTTACTTAGCAGGTTTAATAGCCGGTAAAATGAGTGAAACAAACAATGTTGGATTTATAGGTGGAATGCAAATTTCAGTTATAGATACTTTTAAATATGGATTTATGGCAGGAGTAAAAGCTTCTAATCCAGATGCTGAGATACAAGCTCAATATGCAAACTCATTTACTGACCAAGCTAAAGGTAAAGCAATAGCTACTCAAATGTATAAAAATGGGGCTGATATAATATTTATAGCAGGTGGAGATGTTGGAACAGGAGCGATAGAAGCAGCGAGAGAACTTGGTAAATACGCTATAGGTGTAGATAGAGACCAAAGTGACTTAGCTCCAGAAAATGTTTTAACTTCAGCTATAAAGAGAGTTGATGCAGGGGTATATGAAACTGTAAAAGCTTTAACTGAAGGAAACTTTGAAGGTGGAACTAGTTCAGTATATGGATTAAATGAAGATGCTGTAGGAATACCTGATACTACTTCAAATTTAGTACCACAAGAAATATTAGACTTTGTAAACGAACAAATGGATAAATTTAAAAATGGAGAACTAAATGCTCCAAAAACAGAAGAAGAATATAATGAACTTGTAAAATAAATAAAAAAAGACTATAGGTAAAATTATCTATAGTCTTTTTTATTTAATATAATTAAAAAATATATTGACTTAGAGTCAACTCAAAGTACTATAATAAAATGATATAACTTAAAGATTGGGGGAGTATAATGAAAAAATTATGGAAATACGTATTTAAATATAAGATTTTATTTTTCATAAGGGTGCTTACAATATCTTTGGCGGCTTTATCTGTTATAGCATTTGATTTTATTATGGGATTTATAGTTGATATATTTGCAAGTGGTGAAAGTCAAAAATTTATTCCTATAATTGCTATAAGTATTTTACTAATATTAATTTTATTTGTAACTGAATATGTAGACGGTCTTATTATGTC